>CAZARJ010000283.1:0-1622 GCA_964487515.1 uncultured Conexibacteraceae bacterium
CCGGCGGCGGTCGCGAGGGCGGCCGCGACGTCGCCGGCGGCGGCGACCGCCCGGCCCGGAGCGCCGGAGAGCGCGGCCGCCGCCAGGCCGCGCGCGCGGCTGCCCGGATCGGTCCCGCTCCGGCCCGGCGCCCGGCGCGCGGCGCGGGCGCCCCGGGCGGCCGGCGGGCCGTCGCCGATCGCCGTCCGGCCGCTTGCCTCGCCGACGTCCACGGGGGGGAACGGTAAACGCTTTAAGCTGCCCGGCCCATGCAGCTGACCACCGAAGTCACCGAGCTCCCGCAGTCGAAGGCGAAGATCGCCGTGACCGTGCCCTCCGACGAGCTGGAGCGCCACGTCGATCGCGCCGCGCGCAGCTACGGCCGCGAGATGAACCTGCCCGGTTTCCGCAAGGGCAAGGTGCCGCCGCGGCTGGTCCTGCAGCGGCTGGGCCGCCCGGCCGTGGTCGAGGAGGCGCTGCGGGAGGGCCTGCCCCAGTGGTACGAGCGCGCCATGCTCGCCTCGGGCGTGGCGCCGGTCGGCGACCCCAAGCTGGACATGCCGGAGCCGCCTGAGGAGGGACGCCCGGTCGAGTTCACGATCGAGGTCGGCGTGCGCCCGCGCGCCGAGCTGGGCGAGTACAAAGGCCTGGAGGTCAAGCGCCCGAAGCCGTCCGTCCCGGAGGCGGATGTCGACGCGGAGATCGAGCGCATGCGCGAGAGCATCGCGGGCCTGGAGACGGTCGAGCGGGCCGCCCGTCCCGGCGACTTCCTGCTGATCGACTACGCGGGTGAGATCGACGGCGAGGCGTTCGCCGGCGGCACCTCCTCCGACTACCTGCTCGAGCTCGGCTCCGATCAGCTGATCGAGGGCTTCAACGAGGCGCTCGAGGGCGCCGAGGCGGGCGAGGAGCGCCGCGTGGAGGTCACCTTTCCCGAGGAGTACCAGGCGGAGGAGCTGGCCGGCAAGGACGCCGTCTTCAGGGTCGACGTCAAGGAGGTGCGCGAGAAGCGCATGCCCGAGCTCGACGACGACTTCGCGGCCGACAACTCGGACTTCGACACGCTGGCGGAGCTGCGCGCCGACATCGAGTCGAGGCTGCTCCACTCCTACGAGCACCGGGCCGAGCACGAGTTCCGCGACGCCGCGATCGACGCGGCGGTCGCCGAGGCCACGATCGAGCTCCCGGAGGAGATCGTGACCGCGCGTGCGACCGAGGTCTGGGAGCGCGTGGAGCGTCAGCTGCAGAGCAGCGGCATGGACCCCGAGGTCTACCTGCAGATGCAGGGGAAGGATCGTGACGAGGCGATCGCCGATGCGCGCGAAGACGCCGAGACCGGCCTGCGCCGCGAGGCGGTGCTGGCGGCGGTCGTCGAGGCGGAGGGCATCGAGGCCTCCGAGGAGGAGCTGCTCGAGGCGCTGGAGCCGCCCGCGGGCGAGAAGGGCAAGCCGGCGAAGCTGCTTGCCCGCCTGCGCGAGGAGGGCCGGGACGTGCTGCTCGCCGAGGAGATCAGGATGCGCAAGGCAGCGGATCTGATCGTCGCCGAGGCCCGGGCCGTGGACGCGCCCCCCGACGATCCCGAGGCGGACGGCGACGATGGCCCCGGGGACGCGGGCAAGCGGATCTGGACCCCCGAGGACGAG
>CAZARJ010000283.1:1722-2961 GCA_964487515.1 uncultured Conexibacteraceae bacterium
GGTTTCTGCAAGCTCGGCGGCGCTGGTCAGACCGACGTCTTGAAGCGCTGCTTCGGCGTCCGGCAGGTGCCGTGGCCCTTGAGCCTGAAGCGGTTCGTCTTCAGGGTGCCGACCGTGAGCCGGCCCTTCTTGCGGACCTTTCCGGCGATCCTCAGCACGGTCCCGCCGCCCTTGAAGCGCTCCTTGAACTTCCTGCCCTCGATCGGGATCGGGCTCAGGATCCGGTACTTGAAGCGCACCGCGCCGCCCTTTTCGCAGCGGGTCAGGATCTTGCGCACCTTGAAGCCGGTGATCGCGGTCGCCTTCCCGCGCTTGACCTTCACCTTCAGCGAGACGCTGGTCGCCCGGTCGCCGACGATCCTCCCGTCCTGCTTGAGCGTCTTGGCCAACGCCAGCGCGGGCAGGGCCAGCGCCACGAGGACCGTGAGCGTGACTGCGATCTTCTTCATCTGCGTTCCCTTTCGCCTTCTCGGCTCGTTCGGCGGAGCTGCCGGGGCGAGCTGCCCCTCCGATCCCGATCTGCGGGATCAATGAGGTAACGCCGCTGCGACGCCGAGGTTGCGCCATCGCCGCCGGTGCGCCGGTCGCCTACAGCGCGCAAGCTAGCACCGCCGGAACCGGCGGGGGGAGCGCTTCGTTAGACTGCCGCGCCCATGAGTCCGATGGTCCCGATGGTGGTCGAGCAGACCTCGCGCGGCGAGCGCGCCTTCGATATCTACTCGCGCCTGCTCAACGAGCGGATCATCTTCCTGGGCACGCCGGTGACCGAGGACATCGCGAACCTGATCGTCGCCCAGCTCATCCACCTCGAGTCCGAGGACCCGGACAAGGACATCTCGATGTACATCAACTCGCCGGGCGGCTCCGTCTACGCGGGCCTGGCGATCTACGACACGATGCAGTACATCAAGCCCGACGTGCAGACGATCTGCGTCGGCATCGCGATGAGCATGGGGGCCCTGCTGCTCAGCGGCGGCGCCGCCGGCAAGCGGATGGCGACGCCGAACTCGAAGATCCTCATCCATCAGGTCTCGGGCGGCTTCGAGGGTCAGGCGACCGACATCGAGATCCACGCCCGCGAGATCATCGACATCCGGCGCCGGCTGGACGAGATCATCGCCAAGCACACCGGCCAGGACATCGACCGGGTCAAGAAGGACACCGAGCGCGACTACTTCATGAGCGCCGAGGAAGCGGCCGAGTACAACATCGTCGACCGCGTCATCGAGCCCCGCTAGC
>CAZARJ010000284.1:0-2961 GCA_964487515.1 uncultured Conexibacteraceae bacterium
CGGCCGGGCCGGTGCGCGACCGCGCGCCGGGCGAGCCGCTGACGGAGCCCTTCTACGCGCGCGCGCCGCAGGACGTCGCCCGCGATCTGATCGGCTGCACGCTGCTGCACGCCGGGGTCGGCGGCACGATCGTCGAGACCGAGGCCTATCAGCGCGACGATCCCGCCTGCCACGCCTTCGTCGGCCGCACCAGGCGGACCGAGGTCATCTTCGGCCCGCCCGGGCGCGCCTACGTCTACCTCTGCTACGGGATCCATCGCATGTTCAACGTGGTCACCGAGCCGGACGGGGTGGCGGCCGCGGTGCTCGTGCGGGCGCTCGAGCCGCGCTTCGGGCTCGCCCGGATGCGCTCCCGCCGGGGCGCCGGGCCGGACGCGCTCAAGGAGCTCTGCTCGGGGCCGGGGAAGCTCTGCGAGGCGCTCGCGATCGAGCTCGGCCAGACGCACGCGCGGCTCGACCGCCCGCCGTTCGAGCTGCGCGGGCGGGCGCCCGGCGCCGCCGAGCCGGAGCTCGTGAGCGGGCCGCGGATCGGGATCACCAAGGCGGCCGAGCTGCCCTGGCGCTACTGCCTGGCCGGCAGCCCCTTCCTCTCCCGGCCCGCGGGCTGACGCGCCGGCAGCCGCGCGCCGGGGATCAGCCGGTCGCGGCGCCGGATGCTCCGTCCGCCGCGGCGCCGCCTCCTCCTCCGCCGCCACCTTCCTGGCCACCACCATCCTGGCCGCCGCCCTGCTCGGCGGCCGGGGGCTCGGCCTCGGGCGCCGGCGCCTCCTCCGGAGCGGGCTCCTCGGGCACGGGCGCCTCCTCCACGACGGGCGGCTCGGCCGGGGCGACCGGCACGGTCGGCGCCGGATCCTCCGCGGTGGAGTCGGCGTCGTCATCCGCCTCCTCGGCGGCGCGCGCCTCGTCCCAGGCCGCGACGATGTCGCGCCAGATCAGCGCCGGCAGCGTGCCGCCGTCGACGGGGCCGCCGCTGTACTCGGTCGTCATCGGGGTCGCCCCGTCCGGATAGCCGACCCAGACCGCCACCGTGATGTCCTCGTTGGCGCCCACGAACCAGGCGTCGACGTTGTTGTCGGTGGTGCCGGTCTTGCCCCACACGTAGTCGTCGCCGACCTGCGCGTTGCCGCCCGTGCCGTTGGTCACGACCGTGCGTAGGATGTCGGTCACCTGGCCCGCAACGCCCGGATCGACGACCTGCTTGGTGACCTTCTCGTTCACCCCGGATCCGCCCTCCGAGTCCGGGGCGGGCTTGCCCTGGGCGTCGGTGACCTTCTCGATCGCCACCGGCCCGCTGCCGTTGCCGCGGCTCGCCTCGGTGCCGCTCACCCGGGTGCCACCGTTGGCGAGCGTGTTGTAGGCGTAGGCCATCTCCAACGGCGTGACGCCGTGCTTGAGGCCGCCGAGGATGATCGCCGGGTTGTCGTCGATGCGCGAGCTGATCCCCAGGTCGTGGGCGGTGTCGACGATGTCGTTCAGGCCCACGTCGAGACCGAGCTGCGCGTAGACGGAGTTGTCGGAGTAGGTCGTCGCGGTGGCGATCGAGGCGCTGCCGAGGTAGTTGTCCTCGTAGTTGTCGACCTTGAAGATCTCGTGCACCTTCTTGCGCTTGCCGTTCGGCCGCTTGATCGTGGTCGTGAAGGGCAGGCGCTGCGGGCTGGACTCGTAGACCTCGTCCGGGGAGTGTCCCTCCGAGAGCGCCGTGACGAGGGTGAACGGCTTGAACGCCGAGCCCGGCTGGCGCATCCCGTTGGTCGCCAGGTTGAAGGCGCTCTCGTCGTAGTCGGGGCCGCCGACCATCGCCAGCACCTCGGCGGTGCCGTTGTCCAGGGCGACCACCGCCGCAGTCGGGCCGAGCCCGCCGAGCCGCCCGGAGACCGCGTCCTCGGCCGCCTCCTGGAGGTCCGCGTCGAGGGTCGAGCGGATCCGCAGCCCACCGCCGAACGCGCGCCCGGCGCCGTACTTGTCGACTACCTGCTGGCGCAGCCAGGAGGTGAAGTAGGGGGCGTCGGACTCCTCCGTCGGGGGCTGGATGTCGCGCTTGCGCGGGACCGGGGTGGCCAGCAGCGATTCGAAGTCCTCGTCGCTGGCCTCGAGGACGCCCTGCTCGCGCATCTTCTCGAGCACGACGTTGCGCTGCGAGGTCGCGCTCTCGGGGTTGGTGCCCGGGTCGTAGGCGGTCGGGGAGGAGATCAGCGCCGCGAGCATCGCGGCCTCCTCGGGCCGCAGGACGGAGGCGCAGCGGTCGCCCTCCGGGCCGCAGCCGGGATGGTTCCAGCCGAAGTACGTGCGGGCGGCCGCCTCGACCCCGTAGGCCCCGTTGCCGAAATAGATGTTGTTCAGGTAGTTGGTGAGGATCTTGTCCTTCGACCACTGGCGCTCGATCTGGTAGGCGAGCGCTGCCTCGCGCAGCTTCTGCAGCACGGTCCGGCTGCCCTGGGCTTCGAGCGCGTTCTTGACGAACTGCTGGGTGATCGTCGAGCCGCCCTGCACGGCGCCACCCGCGAGCACGTCCTGCTCCAGGGCCCGGGCGATGCCGAGGTAGTCGATGCCGCGGTGCTCGTAGAAGCGCTGATCCTCGATCGCCACCACGGCCTGCTTGAGCAGCGGCGAGATCTCAGCCGAGTCGAGCAGGATGCGCCGCTCGTTGCCGGTCAGCGTCGTGAGCTGGGTCTTGCCGTCGGAGGCGTAGACGACCGAGTTCTCGGCCTGCTCGTACTGCGAGCGGGCCTCGAGGTCGGGGAGGTCCTGGGCGACGGCCATCATGATCCCGAAGATCCAGGAGACGACCGCGAGCAGCGTCAGGCCGAGGAACACGAAGGCCAGGCGCAGCCGCTTCACGCGCGGCCGCACCTCGCGCTGCTCGCGCCGGCGGGCGCGGAGCCCCCGCAGGCGGGAGCTGAGGCCGGAGAGTCGCTCCCGGCGCGCGGCGCGCCGCTCGCGCCGGCGCCGCTTGCGCTCCCG
>CAZARJ010000285.1:0-2939 GCA_964487515.1 uncultured Conexibacteraceae bacterium
GCAAGATCCTCGGCGTCGGCGAGGAGGTCGGGATCTCCGCGACCTGCGCCCGGGTCCCGGTCTTCAACGCGCACTCGGAGTCGGTCAACGTGCAGACGCGCGAGCCGCTCGGCCCCGAGGAGTGCCGGGAGCTGCTCGCCGCCGCCCCGGGCGTGGTCGTGGTCGACGACCCCGGCACGGGCGAGTACCCGCTCGCGATCGACGCGGCGGGCCGCGACGACGTCCTCGTCGGCCGGATCCGGCGCGATCCCTCGCACGAGCGCTGCCTGAACCTCTGGATCGTCGGCGACAACCTGCGCAAGGGCGCGGCCACCAACGCCGTGCAGGTGGCCGAGGTGCTCGTCGACCGAGACCTGGTCCGGGTCCCCGAGCCCTCGCTGAGCGCGGCCTGAGCCCAACCTCGAGCGGGCAGCCGTGATCGGGGCCACCGCATCCCTGCTGCTCCTGCTCGTCGCGTCGGCGATCGTCGGCCAGGCGCTGCTGGCGCTCGCGGCGGGCGCCGGGCGGGGGAGCGAGGTGGCCGTCTCGCCGCTCGCCCCGGCGCTCGGCATCGCCGCCCTGCTCGTCGTCGCCGGGATCGCGATCCGCCTGCCGGGCCGCGCGACGACCGCGGCGATCGCGCTGCTGCTGCTCACCCTGATCGCGCTCGCCTACGCCCGGGGGCGGGTCGGCGGCGTACGTGCCTCTCTGCCGCTCGCGCTGCCGGTCGTCGCGATCACCGTCGCCGGCGCCGCGCTGCCCTTCGCCCTCGCCGGCCACGTCGGGATCCTCGGCGCCGGGCTGCTCAACGACGACATGGCCTCGCACCTGCTGATCGCCGACTACGTCAGCGACCCGACCGGGCAGGTGCCGAGCTTCGTCCGCGGCGGCTATCCGGTCGGCCCGCACGCGATCGTCGCGGCGCTCTCGACCGGGACCGGGGCGGGGCTGGTCGAGTGCTTCGCGGGCTTCACCGTCGCCCTGGCGCCGCTGCTCGGCCTGCTCGGCCTGGGGCTGCTCGAGGGCCTGCCGCGCGTCCGCCGGATCCTCGGCGCGTGCCTGATCGCGCTCCCTTATCTCGGCGCCGCCTACCTCGCCCAGGGCGCCTTCAAGGAGCCGCTTCAGGCGCTGATGCTGATCGCCTTCGCGGTCTACCTCGCGGGCCTGATCGGGATGCCCTCGATGGGCGGCTTCCCGCCGGAGCGCCCACGCGGCGGCGGCTCGCCTCGCGGCCGCGGGCCGGGTCGCTACGAGGCGGTGCGCGCGACGCTGGCACCGCTCGCGCGCGTGCTGCCGCTCGCCGTCCTCGCCGCTGCCTCGGTCTTCAACTACAGCCTGCCCGGCCTGCTCTGGACGGCGGCGGTCGGGGCCGCGGTCGTCGCCGCGCGCTTCCTGCTTGTCCGCCCGCGTCCGGGCCTGCCGCCCGGAGGCCTGCGCCGCCTCGCCCCCTACGCGCTCGGCGCCCTCGCCGTGCTCGTCCTGGCGACCGCGCAGGAGTGGGGGCGGATCGCCGCCTTCAGCGACCTCTCGGCGATCAACCCCGACCGCTTCGGCTCCGACCTCGGCAACCTCCGGCAGTCGCTCTCGCCGCTGGAGGCGCTCGGGATCTGGCCCACCGGGACGTTCGACGCGACCGCCTCCTCCGCCGGCCTGCCGGCCATCGTCTTCTACGCCGGCGCCGCGCTCGGCCTGCTTGCCCTGGCCGTGGGCCTGCTTCGCGCCCGCCGCGAGGGCCGCTGGGCGCTGCCGGCGGCGCTGCTCGCGGCGGTCGTCGTCTGGGCGCTGGTCGCGCTCGTCGGCAGCCCCTACGTCGCGGCCAAGGCGCTGGCGATCGTCTCCCCGATCGTCGCGGCGATCGCGCTGCGCGGCGTGCTCGGCGCCCGCGGCCCCCTGCTCGCGCTGGGCGTCGTCTTCCTGCTCGCCGCCGGGGTCTCCTCGCTGCTCGCGCTGCGCCAGTCGCCCGTCGCCCCGACCGGCGCCGACTCCCACGAGGCGCAGCTCGCCACCTTCCGCGATCGCGTCGCCGGCGAGCCCGTCCTGTTCCTCGGCCGCGACGACTTCATCCGCTGGGAGCTGCGCGGCTCGGGACCGATCACCGGCGTGGTGACCAACTTCTACGACGTCGAGGAGGTGCGGCCGCGCTTCAAGAAGGGGGAGGGGGGAGGCGAGAAGTTCGACGTCGACGCCGTCTTCCCCAGCACGCTCGACCGCTTCCCCTTCGTGCTCGCGACGACCGGCGGCCCGTCCTCGGTGGTGCCCGCGCGCTTCCACGAGGTCCAGCGCACGCGCGACTACGTCCTCTACGAGCGCCGCGGCCCGACCGGCAAGCGCAAGACCCTGGAGGAGGGCACGGAGCCGGGCAAGCTGCTCGAGTGCACGACCGAGGCCGACCGGCGCCGCTTCCGGGGCCGGGTCCGGGGCACCGCGACGATCTGGGACCCCCCACCGGAGATCAGGCGTGAAGATGGCTGGAGCCCCGACGCGACCGCCGCCGACGGCGCCCCCGCCACGATGCGCCTGCGCCTGCCGAGCGCCGGTCGCTGGCGGGTCGCGCTCGCCTACGACAGCCGTCGCCCGCTGCGCGTCAGCGCGCCCGGGCTCGGCCTCGATACGACGCTCGTCGCCAACCTCGACTTCCGCGGCGCGACGCCGACGTTCCCCGTCGCCGAGGTGCGGGTGGACGGCCCCACGACGGCCGCGGTGACGGTGGAGCCGGAGCGCCCGAACGCGCTCGCCCGCCTGCTCGGGGCCCCCAACGAAGCTCACCTGCGCCAGCTCACCGCGACCTCGCTCGAGCCGGGCGCGATCCGCCGCATCCCGCTGCGCCAGGCCTGCGGCCACTACGTCGACTGGTACCGCCCCGGCTCCACCGCATCCGGCCGGCCCGCCCCGCGCCGAGAGGCCGCAGAAGGCTGAGCGGAATCCCGGTCCGGAACGTTCGTCATCGCCCCGTGTAGGGG
>CAZARJ010000286.1:0-2939 GCA_964487515.1 uncultured Conexibacteraceae bacterium
GTCGAGTTCCGGGAGGTGACGAAGCAGTACCGCGGGGCGGAGCGGCCGGCGGTCGAGCGGCTGAGCCTCGACGTCCCCGAGGGCGAGATCTGCGTCCTCGTCGGGCCCTCCGGCTGCGGCAAGACCACCGCGATGCGGATGGTCAACCGCACGGTCGAGATGACCGGCGGCGACATCCTGATCGGCGGCGTCTCGGTCCGCGAGCGGCGCCCGGCTCAGTTGCGGCGCGAGATCGGCTACGTGATCCAGCAGATCGGCCTCTTCCCGCACCGCACGATCGCCGAGAACATCGCCACGGTGCCCGGCCTGCTGGGGTGGGAGAAGGACCGTGCGCGCGAGCGCGTCGCCGAGCTGCTGGAGCTGATCTCGCTGCCCCCCGAGGTCGCCGACCGCTACCCGGGCCAGCTCTCGGGCGGCCAGCAGCAGCGGGTGGGGGTGGCCCGGGCGCTGGCGGCCGATCCGCCCGTGATGCTCATGGACGAGCCCTTTGGCGCGATCGACCCGATCAATCGCGAGCGCCTTCAGAACGAGTTCCTGCGCCTCCAGGCGGAGATCCGGAAGACCGTCCTCTTCGTCACCCACGACATCGACGAGGCGATCAAGATGGGCGACCGGATCGCGGTCATGCGCGAGGGCGGCAGGCTGGCCCAGTTCGCGAGCCCGGCCGAGCTGCTGATGTCGCCGGCGGATGACTTCGTCGAGGATTTCGTCGGCGCCGACCGGGCTCTCAAGCGCCTCTCGCTGATGCGGGTCGCCGACATCGACCTCTGGGACGCGCCCCTGGCCCGGGCCGGGGACGACACGGCCCCGCTGCGCGAGGCGGTCGCGCGGGCGGAGGTCGCCTGGGCCCTGCTCGTCGACGAGCGGCAACGCCCGCTGGGCTGGCTCTCGGAGCGGGACCTGGCCCTCGATCGCGTTCCCGAGCGCCCCGACATCTCCGCCGACCCGGTCCTCGACCGCGACGACGTGATGCGCGACGCGCTCTCCGACCTGCTTCAGTCCCGCTCCATCTACGCGCCGGTGGTCGACGGGCGCGGCGCCTTCTGCGGGGTGCTCTCGGTCGAGGTGATCTCCGACTTCCTCGCCTCCGGGCGGGCGCACCGGGATGAGCCGGTGCCCGCCCGGCCCGCGGCCTGAGCGGGGCGATGCCGGCGCTCGCCACCATCCCGCTGCTCGCGCCGGCCGCGGCGGGCGACGACTTCGTGCGCGACCCCGCCGACAGCGCCTCGAGCTGCGTCGCCGACAACACCGGCGTCTGCTTCGGCTGGGCCTTCGACAACCTCGACCGCTACGGGACCCCGACCCTCGAGCACCTGGTCCTGGTCGTCGTCTCGGTCGCCGCGGGGCTGCTGATCGCGCTCGGGCTCGCCGTGCTCTCGCATCGCCGCGGCTGGCTCGTGCCCATCTTCGTCGGCGGCACCGGCGTCCTCTTCACGATCCCGAGCATCGCCCTCTTCCTCCTCCTGCTGCCGATCACCGGCCGCGGCACGGTCACGGCGCTGATCGCCCTGACGCTCTACACGCTGCAGATCCTCTACCGCAACATCGTCACCGGCCTCGGCAACGTGCCCTCCTCGTCCCGCGACGCCGGCCGCGGCATGGGCATGACCGACCGCCAGCTGCTCTGGCGGGTCGAGATGCCGCTCGCGGTCCCGGAGATCATCGCCGGGCTGCGGATCGCCACCGTCTCCACCGTCGCGATCGCGACCCTCGCGGTGTTCGCGGGGGCGGGCGGGCTCGGCGAGGAGATCTACCGCGCGGTACAGGAGGGCGCCTTCAAGACCGGGATCCTGGTTCCCAGCGTGATCGCGGTCCTGATGGCGATCTGCTTCGACATCGTCTACCTGCTCGCCCAGCGGCTCCTCTCCCCCTGGCGGACGGTGCGGGCGATATGAGCGCCGACCCCCTCATCCTGCTGCCGCCGGCCGACGTCTTCAGCTCCTTCGCGGGGGCCTTCGACTTCATCTTCAGCTCCCGCCCCGCGGTCGGGGGCGGCACGCAGGTCGGCGGTGTGGAGCAGGTCCTCGATCTCGCCGGCCGCCAGATCTGGGTGAGCTTCCTCGCCCTCGCCCTCTCGGTCGCGGTGGCGCTGCCGGTCGGCGTCTACCTCGGCCACCGCGGGACGGGCGAGCTGCTGGCGGTGGCGATCGGCAACGCGGGCCGGGCGATCCCCGAGCTGGCCCTGATCGCGCTCATGGCCGCCTTCGTCGGGATCGGCGTGCTCAACCTCTCGATCGCGCTCATGGTGATGGGGATCCCGCCCGTGCTCACCAACGCCTTCGTCGGCGTCCGGCAGGTGGACCGGGGCACGGTTGACGCGGCGCGCGGGATCGGCATGGGGGAGGCGGAGATCGTCGCCCGGGTCGAGCTGCCGCTCGCCGTGCCGACGATCATGGGCGGGGTGCGCACGGCGGCGATCAACATCATCGCCACGGCGACGATCGCGCCTCTCGCCGGCGTGCTGACCCTCGGCGACTTCATCATCAACCGCAACGTCTACGGCGACGAGGGCGTGCTCGCGGGCGCGATCCTCGTCGCCCTGCTGGCGCTCGGCGTCGAGCTGCTGCTCGCGGGCCTGCAACGGCTGCTTACGCCGCGCGGCATCGCCGTGCAGCGCGCCGCCGGAGAGCCTGCATAGGATGCACGGCGTCCGGCCGCGGGGGCTCCGCGGATCAATCCGAAACAGATCACGGGAGGACCGACCTACATGAGACCCCAGACCCCCTGGCGCGCCCTGCTGGCGCTGCTCGGAGCCGCGGCCCTGGCGCTCGCCGTGAGCGCCTGTGGCGACTCCGACGACAGCGACTCGGGCGCCGACGAAGCGACCGGCAGCGGCGTCAGCCTGATCGAGAACAACCCCGACAACAACGGCGTCGAGCTGACCATCGGCTCCAAGAACTTCACCGAGCAGTTCATCCTCGGCGAGATCTACGCGCAGG
>CAZARJ010000287.1:0-2938 GCA_964487515.1 uncultured Conexibacteraceae bacterium
GACCGCGGCTGGCCCGGGCGCGTGGATCCCCATCCGCGGTCGTGGCGCCCCACGCGGGGCCCGGGGGCGGGCGAACCGACGCCGGCCGGGGCCGTTAGGCGTAAACTCGCCCGCGCACTCAGGTTCGACGGGAGGTCGAGGATGACGCGCAACGCGAGGCGGGGGCTGATCGCGATGCTCGCTGCTGCGGCGGCGGCCCTTTCGGCGCCCGCCCTCGCGGCCGCGGCGCCCGATCCCGGGGGCTTCCGCGACGACGACCTCGCCCGCAGCTCCTTCAACATCGTGCCCCCGGGCCAGAACGGCTTCGAGAGCATCACCGATGTGACCGCCTTCCTGGCGAACGGCACCCGGCCGCCGCACCAGTACGACCAGAACGACATGTACACCAACCTCGTGTACGCGACGCCGGGGCTGAAGCGCAAGCAGATCCTCGACTACTTCAAGGACGCCAGCTTCGGCGTCCGCCCCCGCGACGTCGAGCGCACCGAGACGCCGGACTGCGACAACCCCCTGCTGCTCCCTCCGGCCCCCCACAACGAGCACTGCGGAGACGTCACTATCGTCCGCGACCAGTACGGCGTGCCGCACATCTACGGGGCCGACCGAGCGGCGCTCCAGTTCGGGATCGGCTACGCGACGGCCGCCGACCGCCTCTTCCTCGCCGACGCGCTGCGCCACGCGGGCCGCGGCCAGCTCTCCTCCTTCGCCGGCGGCGCCAACGTAGGGCAGGACCGCGACACGTTCGCCAACTCCCCCTACGCCGACGACTCCGAGCTGCAGGCCCAGTTCGACCGCGCGGACGAGCTCTACGGCGAGCGCGGCCGCCAGATCCAGGAGGACGCGCAGAACTACGTCGACGGCTTCAACCAGTGGATCGCGGAGACGAAGCTCAACCCGACCAAGCTCGACGCCCTCTACGCGCTCACCAACCATCCCACGGGCCCCGAACCGTGGAAGGTGACCGACATCGTCGCCACCGGCGCCCTGGTCGCGGGAATCTTCGGTAAGGGCGGAGGCGGCGAGCTGGAGGCGGCAACCTCCCTGCAGACGGCGCGCAAGGTGCTCGGCAAGCGCCGCGGCAAGCGGGTCTGGAACGACTTCCGCTCCGCCGACGACCCGGAGGCCCCGACGACCGTGCATCGCGAGCGGTTCCCGTACCGCACCCCGCCCCGCGGCAAGCGCCGCGGCGCCGCGATACCCGATCCGGGCTCGGTGCGCTACCTGAACGTGGTCGCCCAGCCGAGCGGCCAGCCGCGCAGCGAACGTGACCCGGGAGGGGAGCTGCTCGAGGGGCTGCGGAAGATCACCGCCGCCTCCAACGCGCTCGTGATCTCGGCCCGGGAGTCGCGCAGCGGCCACCCGCTCGCCGTCTTCGGACCGCAGACCGGCTACTACGCGCCGCAGCTGCTGATCGAGCAGGACGTGCACGCCCCGGGCGGCCCCGAGGGGCCGGCGATCGACGCCCGCGGAGTCGCCTTCGTGGGCTCGAACCTCTACGTCCAGCTCGGCCGCGGCGTCGACTACGCGTGGTCGGCGACCTCCGCCGGGCAGGACATCATCGACACCTTCGCCGTCCCGCTCTGCGAGCCCGACGGCAGCGAGCCGACCCGCCACTCGCGCCACTACGTCTTCGCCGGGCGCTGCCAGCCGATGGAGGTGATCAAGCGGACCAACAGCTGGATCCCGAACCTCGCCGACCAGACTCCGCCCGGCTCGGAGACGATGCGGGCCCTCCGCACCAAGGCCGGCCTGGTCACGGCGACGGCGACGATCGACGGCAGGCTCTACGCCTACACGAAGCTGCGCGCCACCTACAAGCACGAGGTCGACTCGGCGATCTCCTTCGGTGACTGGAACAGCCCCGAAGTCGTGCACGACGCCCGCTCCTGGATCAAGGCCGGGCACCGCAACGACCTGACGTTCAACTGGTTCTACGTCGACGACGACCACGTCGCCTACTACAACTCCGGCGCCAACCCGCAGCGGTCCCCGCGCACCCATCCCAACTTCCCCGTGCTCGGCGAGCCGCGCTTCATGTGGCGCGACTACAACGCCCGCTACAACACGTTCAAGCGCGAGCCGTTCAGCAGGCACCCGCAGGTGGTCGACCAGCGGTTCCTGACGAGCTGGAACAACAAGCAGGCGCGCGGCTACCGCTGCGACGGGATCCGCTGCTACTCGCCGGTCTACCGCGTCGACTCGCTCGACCGCAAGATCCGGGCGGCGATCAAGGGCAAGCGCCGGCTCTCGCTCCCCGGGCTGATCGACATCATGGAGAGCGCCGGGACCACCGACCTGCGCGGGCTGACCGTGGCTCCGTTCGCCCTCCGGGTCCTGAAGCGGGGCCGGTGGATCGGGGACGCTCGCTCGCGCCGCGCGGCGCGCACGCTGCGCGCCTGGGTCCGCGACGGCGCCCATCGCCTCGACCACGACGACGACGGCAACTACGAGCACGCCGAGGCGATCAAGATCATGGACGCCTGGTGGCCGCTGTGGGTGCGGCGCCAGTTCCTGCCCACCCTGGGCCCGAAGCTGAACGAGATCCTGATCGGCCACGGGCACGCGATCCACGATGCGCCCGGCCCGATCGGATCCGCGTTCCAGAACAACGTCTACGGCTTCGTCCAGAAGGACCTGCGCCAGGCGCTGGGCCGGCGCGTGAAGGGCAGCTACTCGCGCGTCTACTGCGGCAAGGGCAGGATGCGGTCCTGCAAGCGCCTGCTCGCGGCGACCCTCTCGAAAGCCGCCTCGCGCAGCTTCGAGGACGTCTACGGCACCGAGGGCTGCACGCTCAACACCGGCACCTCCGCCAGCCCCCAGATGTGCACCGACGCGGTCGATCCCACCGACCTGACCGCGGCGGCGGTCGGCAAGCAGCACTGGATCAACCGCCCGACCTTCCAGCAGGCGATCGAGTTCGACCGCCACCGCTGAGGCC
>CAZARJ010000288.1:0-2935 GCA_964487515.1 uncultured Conexibacteraceae bacterium
CCTAGAGAACGAGCGAGCGGCGCAGGCCGCCGAACGCGGCGCGCAGCCCCTCGCAGCGGCGGCGGAGGCGGAGCTCGATCAGCAGCAGCGCCGTGCCCGCGGCGCCGCCCACCGCGGCGGCCGCGACGGGCCGCACCCAGTTGCGCGGATCGCGCAGCGCCTGAAGCTCGGTCTCGGAGAGCTCGTCCGCCCACCAGGAGAGCTCCCCGGCGGCGGCCTCGGTGAGCCTGGAGAGCGTCGACTCGACCCGTCCGCTGACCCGCTCCGGCGGCTCGATCGGCCGCAGCGCGTCGGCGAGCAGGTCCTCCAGGTCCATCCCCGCGGGGCGCTGATCACTCATCGCCGGCCTCCTGCAGGCGCTCCTCGAGCTGTTTGATCGCCCGGTGGATGAGGACCTTTGTAGCGCCGTCGCTGCGCCCCAGGGCGCGTGCGATCTCGCGGTTCGACATGCCGAGCGAGAAGCGCAGGATCAGGGCCTCGCGCCGGTCCTCGGCAAGCGTCTCGAGCCCCGCGAGCACGTCGCGCATCCGCTCCCTGCCGGCGACCACGCGCTCGGTGTCGTGCGGATGGACGGGCGGCTCGACGTTGTCCAGCGCCGCGGTCGGCCGGCGGGCCCGGTCGCGGTGGTAGTTGGCGGCGAGGTTGTGGGCGATCCGGATCAGCCACGGCCGCAAGGGGCGCCCGTCCGACTCGCGCCGCGCCCGCTCGAAGTGCCGGTATGCCTGGAGGAAGGTCTGCTCGGTCAGGTCCTCGGCGTCGTGATGGTTGCCGATCCGGTAGTAGCAGTACGAGTACACATCGCGCAGATGGTCGCGGTAGAGCGCCTCGAAGTCGCGGTCGAGCTCGACCTTCGAGGCCCGCTCGCCGCCCGCCGGCGCCGCGGCCGCCTCGCTGCTGCTGCTGTCCACCGGACAAGCCTAGTCTGAGCGCGGGCGAGCTCACGCGGCGCTCCTCGCGCGCTCGGCGCGGCGTAGGCCGGCGACCCAGTCCACCGCGCTCAGCTCGCCCTCGATCAGATCGGCGAGCCCCCGCAGCCCGCCGGCCTCGCCCCCCGACGCCTCGACCGCGGCGGCGATCAGGGGGACCGAGTCCAGCCCCTCCGACGCCTGCCCGATGCGCTCCGGGATCCGCTCCGCGGGCACCCCGGTCCCGAGCAGCTCGCCGGCCTGGCGGTTGCGGCTCCCCGGCGCCAGCACGGTCGCCGTCAGATCGCCGACCCCGGCCAGCCCCGAGAAGGTCTCCAGCCGCGCCCCGCGCGTGCGCGCGTAGCCGACGCACTCGCGCCAGATCTCGGCCGCCGCGATCCCGGCCGCGTTGAGGCCATGGGGCTGGGCGGCCGCGGCGGCGAGCGAGGCGGCGTTCTTGGCCGCGCCGGCGATCTCCACCCCGACCACGTCGTCGCTGCGCTCGCAGATCAGCCCGGCCCGGTCGAAGACGTCGCCGAGCTGGGTCCGCAGGTCCGGGTCCCGGCTCGCGAGCACCAGGGCGGCGGTTCCGGAGGCGGCCTCGCCCGCGTGCGCGGGGCCGCCCAGGGCCGCGAAGCCGCGCGCCCGCACCCGCTCCGACACGTAGTCGCAGGGCAGCGCCCCCAGCGGCGGCACGAGCCCCTTGCTGAGCAGCAGCACGGCGGCTCGGGCGCCGACCCGGTCGCCGAGCGCCCCGACGGCCGCCGGCAGGGACGCGGAGGGGACCGCGAGGCAGACCAGGTCCAGGCCGCCGACCTCGATGTCGGCCGCCCGCTTCACCGTGATCGAGTCGGGCAGCGTGATGCCGGGCAGATAAGCGCTCTCCCGCGCCTTCGAGATCGCCTCCGCCTGC
Source organism: uncultured Conexibacteraceae bacterium (assembly GCA_964487515.1). Classification (GTDB taxonomy): domain Bacteria; phylum Actinomycetota; class Thermoleophilia; order Solirubrobacterales; family 70-9; genus RHKX01. The sequence continues at coordinate 1,819 of CAZARJ010000288.1, forward strand.
TCGCCGGTGCGGCAGCCGAGCTGCACCTCGACGCCGCCGCGGGCCAGCAGCACGGCGACGGCGGTGCCCCAGCTTCCGGCCCCGATCACCGCCGCCTTGCGCATCGGCGGCAGGCCGCCCAGCCACTCCCACTGCAGCTCGATGTTGGGCCAGATCCGCTCCGTGACCGACGCCGCCAGCGACGGCGAGGGATTCTCGGTGCGCGGGAAGGTGAGCGCGCGCCCGGCCCGCAGGCGCACCCGTCGCGGCCGGATCCGCCAGCCGCGGCGCACGTGCTCGGAGCCGTGCACGGCGACCGGGAGCACCGCCGCACCGCTCTCCAGCGCCAGCCGCCCGACGCCGCGGTGGGGCGCGGCCAGCGAGCCGCTGCGGATCCGCGTGCCCTCGGGGAAGATGCAGAGCGCCCCGCCGCGCTCGAGGATCCGGCGCGAGGTCTCGACGGTCTCCCCGTCGGCCTCGCCGCGGCGCACGGGGTAGGCCCCCAGGCGGCTCAGTATCCACCCCTGCCAGCGGGGCTCGAACAGCTCGATCTTGGCGACGTAGTGCATCGGCCGCCGCCAGGGGAGCATCGTCCCGATCACGAAGGGGTCGAGGAAGCTGCGGTGGTTGGCGGCCACGATCAGCCCGCCCCGGAGGCGAGCGTGCTCGCGCCCGCCCCGCTCGAGCCGCAGCCAGAGCAGGAAGGCCGGCTGCAGGAAGAGGCGCGCGACGAAGTAGAGCAGCGGGTTGACGCCGTGCCGGCGCGTGTAGTCGTGGTAGGCCGCGATCCGCTCCTCGCCGATCCGCTGGGCGGCGCCGGTGCGCGGCGCCCGCCGGGGGCGCTCGGAGCGGAACGGGCGCTCGCCCTGGGGCGCCTCGGGCGCGGCGTTATCTCCCTTGTCGGACACCGCGAAGCGGTACACGCCCACTCAGCGCTCGTTACATATCGGCGCCCGGGCGGGCCCGCGGCTTGCCGCATCCCTTACGCGACCGCCGAGCTTGCAGAAAACCGGAAATGCTCCGGAAAAGCGCAAGGTCGGCGCGGCCCGGCGCGGCGGGGCGGGATGTCGCCCCCGAGTCCCTAGCATCCGCGCCACGCGCCGGAGTAGCTCAGCTGGTAGAGCACCCGATTTGTAAT
>CAZARJ010000289.1:0-2932 GCA_964487515.1 uncultured Conexibacteraceae bacterium
TCGTCCCAGCCGAGGTGGTGGGCGACCTCGTGCCAGACCGTCTGCTGGACCTGGCGGCGGAGGAGCTCGGGATCGTGGCCGAAGTCGCGCTCCAGGGTGTCCTGGTAGATCAGGATGCGGTTCGCGTAATCGTCCCGGGCGACGGTGGCCCCGTGGTAGAGCCCGTAGGCGCGGCGCTCGTGGCCGTCGTTGGAGATCACGACCGGGACGTGCTCGAGGACCTGCTGGAACTCATCGGGCAGCTCGGAGAGCGCCTCGTAGACGAGAAGCTGGAAGTCGTCGGGCGGTTGCTGGAGTGGGGGCATCCGCGCCAGCGTCTCGCTGCGCTTCTCGAGTTGGCGGAACTCCGGCTCCGGCATCTCCTCGCCGGTGAGCAGGACGACGAGCCACGCCGTCACGGTCGCGATCAGCGCGCCCCCGAGGAGAATCGCCAGCAGCCCCCCGAGGCCGGACATCGACGGCGGGTTGAGCAGCAGGTAGAGAACGCCGGTGACGAAGACCACGATCGCCGCGGCGCGCAAGGGAGCCTCGAAGCTCTCTTTCATGGGACTGAGGTTAGAGGGGCGCCGGACCGGCGCCCGGGGGATTCAGCCCAGCTTGAACAGCTTGCTCGGGGGTGGGGCCTCGGCCTTGATCGGATCCGGGAAGCGCTTCAGGCCGACCCCCTCGACCTCGCCCGTGTCGGGATGGCTGGCGAAGCGCGGGAGCAGCTGCCTGTGCCAGCGGCTGCCGTCGCCGGGGCCGCGCTGGGCGGCCACCGTGCAGCCGACGACGAGGTCTGCGAGCTGGAGACCGAGGGAGAAGTGCGATGGCCCGAGCAGGAGGCTGTCGACGATCCGGCCCAGGTCGGCGTAGGGGGTGCCCTCGCGCTGGAGGCGGTCGAAGAAGCGGCGCATCCGGTCGTCGACGTCCCGGCGGCGGGAGTCGAGCACGATCGCTCCGTAGGAGTCCTCGCGGGCGAGGAAGCGCTGGAAGCGCTCGGCGAGGAAGGTGAGCGCCGTGGCGTAGGTGTCCTCGTCGGTGGCGAAGAAGTCGGGGTGGCTCTCGCGACCTGCGAGCGGCTTCAGGATCGTCGTGAAGCAGGTGATCGGTGCTTTTGCGAGGGCGGCGTAGATCCGGTCGGCGCAGTCGGGCGGGACCTCCCCCGTGCGCGTTCCCGACCACTTGAGCTCCTTGTCCCGGGGCCAGGCGGCCTCGTCCAGCGTCGCCTCCCAGAGGTCACGAAGGCCGTGCCAGTCGGCGGCGCGGATGGCGGCGCCGCCGACCGCGAAGAGGCGATCGCCGGGCTTGCCGGACTCGTCAAGGAAGAGGAGGTGCATGCGAGCCCATCTTCGCGGGGGGCGCGGTCGCGTGCTGAGGGTTGCAGACAGCGAGACGCCGGCGACTGAGGGGTGACAGGTGGTAGGTGGTACCGTCGAAAGGGTGAAGAAGACGAGCATCTACATCGAGCCCGAGGTCGATGTGGCGCTGACTCGGCGCGCTGCTCGCGAAGGGACCACTAAGGCGGCGTTGATCCGCGCCGCCCTCAGGGAGGCAGCGGCGGCGTCGCTGCGCGTCAAGCCCCGTGCTCGCGGAGTGTTCTCCGGCCCCGGGGATCTGGCCGAGCGCACAGACGACCACCTGGCGGACACGGACTTTGGCGAGCCGTGATCGTCGTCGACACGTCGGCGATCTTGGCCTTCATGAACTCCGCCGACGATCACCACACGGCGGTGACCTCCTGGCTCGAGGCGGAGAGCGAGGACCTGATCACGACCCCGTTGATCGTGGCCGAGGTCGATCATCTCGTCGGGGCCCGCGGTGGACCCCACGCCCTTTCCGCGTTGCGCGCCGATCTTCTCTCCGGCGCCTACGTCCTCGACTGGTGGCCCGAGGCGACCGGCGTGATAGTGGAGGTCGCGGAGCGCTACGCGGAGCACAGCCTCGGGCTCGCCGACGCTTCGCTGGTTGCGCTCGCGGATCGCGTCGGCACGACGAAGGTGGCGACGCTGGATGAGCGTCACTTCCGGCTCGTCAAACCGCTCTCGGGCGGCGCCGCCTTCACGCTTCTCCCCTCAAATGCGTAGTGCCGGGGTCGCGAGAGCCAGCACTAGGGCTGTATGCGTGACGCGTGCCGATTGTTGAGTGCTCGAGCGCGCCCAGAGTCGGTCGCCTCGTCCGCGACGGACGCTCCGCTTGGCGCTTGCGGAGTCCGCGCCGCTCAAGGATCCGTCGATCCGGCCGAAGTACGTGGCGTGGGGAAGCGCGGGACGCAGAGCGTGGGGCCGCCCGGCAGCGACGGGGAATCGGGGGACGGGACGGGCAGCGGGATAGCCGGCGCAAGCGCGCGGCGTGCCTATGAGCGACGCCGGGACGCGCGCGAGCGACGGGTGCGGGAGCGGTTTCCCCGGATCGGCGGGCTGATCCTGGCCCTCCAGGGCACTCCGGCTCACGAACGGGTCTGGGCCGACGGCGCCGCGGGGGAGCAGCGCGTTGCCGGCGAGCTGACGCGGCGATGCGGCGATGCGGTTCGCTTCCTGCACGACCGGGCGATTCCTGGCAGCAGGGCGAACATCGACCACGTCGCGATCGCGCCGTCCGGCGTCTGGGTGATCGACGCCAAGCGCTACAAGGGGAAGCTGCGGGTCGAGAAGCGGCTCTTCGGGGCGGCGAAGCTGCGCATCGCGGGCCGCGACCGGACGAAGCTGATCGACGGCCTCGACTGGCAGGTCGGCCTGGTCCGCGACGCGGTGGACAGAATCGACGCCGCCGTGCCCGTCCGCGGCGCCCTCTGCTTCGTCGAGACGGAGCTCCCATGGCTCGGGACCCCGACCTTCCGCGAGCACGCCCTGGTCAGCCCCCGGCGGCTGGCGAAGCAGCTGAAGAAGGCGGGCCCGGTCCTGCCCGAGGTGCAGGCCCTGCTCGCGCGCGAGCTGGCCGAGGCGTTCCCCTC
>CAZARJ010000290.1:0-2918 GCA_964487515.1 uncultured Conexibacteraceae bacterium
CACCTCGGCGTCTCCGCCTTCAGCGACCACATCGTCGTCTCCGAGCGCTCCGCGATCCCCGTCGATCCCGGGCTGCCGTTCGAGCTCGCCGCCCTGTTCGGCTGCGCCGTGCTGACCGGCGTCGGCGCCGCCGTCAACGCCGCGAGGATCCGGCCCGGCGAGCGGGTGGCGATCCTCGGCCTCGGGGGCGTGGGGCTGGCGGCGCTGCTCGGCGCCGTGCACGCCGGCGCGGAGACGATCGTCGCCGTCGACGTGCTGGAGGACAAGCTGCGGCTGGCGCGCGAGCTCGGCGCCACCCACGCCGTGCGGGCCGGACCGGACGCGGTGGCCGAGATCCGCGAGATCACCGGCGGGGGCGCCGACCACGCGATCGAGACCGCCGGCAGCGCCGCCGTCCTCGCCGAGGCCTACGCCGCCACCCGCCGCGGCGGGTGCACGGTGACGGTCGGCCTCCCCGATCCCGCCCAGGAGCTCCGCATCCCCGCCGTCAGCCTGGTCGCCGAGGAGCGCACCCTGCGCGGCTCCTACCTCGGCTCGAGCGTGCCCGCGCGCGATCTGCCCCGCTTCATCGCCCTGCACCGCGAGGGCCGGCTGCCGGTCGAGCGCCTGCTCACCCACCGCCTCCGCCTGGATGAGATCAACGAGGGCTTCGACCGCCTGGCCGCCGGCGAGGCCGTCCGCCAGGCGGTGATCTTCGACTGAGCGCCCTCCACTGGGGAGCCTCACGTCGGTATGCCGACGCGGACGTCCCCAGTGGCCTGGGCGCCCCGACTCCGGGACCGGCCGCAATCCCTACTGGGGAGCCCCACGTCGGTATGCCGACGCGGACGTCCCCAGTGGCGCTCGGCGGCCTCCGCGATCGCCACTCGGGGGGCGACGTCGCCCGGAAGCTAGCGGCGGTCAGGGATCGAGGGTGGCGCGCCGCGGCGGAACAGCGTCGCGAGCAGGATCACGACCGGGCGCTTGCCCCGGTTGGCGGCGTGGTGGTGGGTGTTGGGCTGCTCGACGATCCACTGGCCCGCCCGGATCCTCCCGTGCTGGCCGGCCTTGATCCTCCGGACGAGACGCGGGGCCGCGTCGGAGGGGCCGCGCATCACCTTCACGCCGCCGGTCTTGACCCAGTAGGTCAGCGTCCCGCGCTGGATGTAGGAGGCCTGCGTCCCGGCGTGGTGGTGCAGCGGGATCTTCGCCCCCGGGCGGATCTTGACCCGGCTCAGCCCGAGCGTCCGCCCCTTCGCGCCGCGCGGGTGGTTGGACTGCGCGAGCGCGTCCCGCGTGACCGGCTGGACGACCGGCCGCTCGTTGTCCGCGATCGCCAGCCCGCCGAGCGCGCCGAGGCCCAGCAGCGCGGCCCCGCCGGCGGCGAGCGCGAGTCGCTTTGCGGTTCCGGACGGGAGCACCTGGCCACAGCCTAAGCGCCGGCCCGGCCCCACGCCGCCACGAACCCGATCTTTTCGTCACCTGGTACCTAAAAAGTCGGCTTCGTCGGGAGGGCGGCGACAGAGATGGCCGGGCCGGCGCGGGTCGGGCGGCGGACCGCGCTAGTCGGTCGGCTCGGGGGCGATATCGCCGCCGGGGGGCGGCGCGGGGGCCGGCTCCCCCGCCTCGGCGCCGATCATCGCACGGCTGTCGCTGCTGCGGATCAGCACCAGGGCCAGGATCAGGCCCGCGATCGAGAAGGCGGCGGCGCCGACGAAGGCGTCCTGGAAGCCCTCGGTCAGCGCGGCGCCCGCATCCGCCGGGCTCTGCGCGGCGGCGAGCAGCGGCTCGCTGGTGGAGTTGGCGATCGTCGCCAGGATCGCCAGCCCCAAAGCGCCGCCGACCTGCTGGGCGGTGTTGATCAGCCCGCTGGCCAGCCCGGACTCGTGCTCGCCGACCCGCGCCACGGCGGCGATCGTGATCGGGACGAAGGCGAGGCCGAGGCCCACCGCGGCGACCAGCGAAGGACCGAGGATGTCGCCGACGTAGCTGCCGTCGGGGGAGATCTGAGACCACCAGAGCAGGCCGAGCGCGATCAGCACCAGGCCGCAGAGGAGCACCGGCTTGAAGCCGACCTTGGTCGCGAGCTGGGAGCTGATCCCGGCCGAGACGATGATCCCGACCGAGAGGGGCAGGTAGGAGAGGCCGGTCTTGATCGCGTCGTAGCCGAGCACCTGCTGCATATACAGGGAGGCGAAGAAGAACATCGAGAAGAGGGCCGCGCCGACCAGCAGGCCGACCACGTTGGCGCCGGTCAGGGTCCGCAGCCGGAAGATCCGGAAGGGGACCAGGGGCGCGAAGGTGCGCCGCTCGATCACCACGAAGGCGGCGAGCAGCGCCGCGGCGACGACGAGCAGCGAGATCGTCTTGGCCGAGCCCCAGCCGGACTGCGCGGCATCGACGATCGCGTAGACCAGCACCGAGAGGCCGGCCGTGACCGAGACGGCCCCGGGGACGTCGAACGAGCGGCGCTCGACCAGGGCCCGCGACTCGGCGATCAGCCGCGGCGCGAGCAGGGCGGCGGCCAGCCCGATCGGCACGTTGACCCAGAGCACCCACTCCCAGCCCAGCCCGTCGGTGAGCACGCCGCCCAGCAGGACCCCGACCGCGCCGCCGGAGCCGGCCACCGCTCCCCAGGCGCCGAGCGCCTTGTTGCGCTCCGCGCCCTCGGCGAAGGTGGTGGTGATGATCGAGAGCGCCGCCGGGGAGACGATCGCGGCGCCGAGGCCCTGGATCGCCCGGAAGACGATCAGCTCGACCTCCCCGGACGAGAACCCGCCCGCGAGCGAGGCGAGCGCGAAGAGGATCAGCCCGGACATGAACACGCGCCGCCGGCCCAGCAGGTCTGCCAGGTGGCCGCCGAGCAGCAGGAAGCCGCCGAAGGTGAGGACGTAAGCGTTGACGACCCAGGAGAGGTTCTCCTGCGAGAAGTCGAGCGC
>CAZARJ010000291.1:0-2906 GCA_964487515.1 uncultured Conexibacteraceae bacterium
AGAAAGGAACCATGGCCCTGACCGACCCCTCGCGGCGCCTGGAGGCGATCCCGCCGTACATGTTCGCCGAGCTGGAGCGCAAGATCGCCGACAAGCAGGCTGCCGGGATCGACGTGATCAGCCTCGGGATCGGGGACCCGGACATGCCGACCTTCCCGCACGTGGTCGAGGCGCTGCGCGAGGCCGCGGGCGACCCGGGGACCCACGGCTATCCCTCGAACCGGGGCCGGGAGGAGTTCCGCGCCGCCTTCGCCGGCTTCTACCGGGACCGCTTCGGGGTCGAGATCGACCCCGCGCGCGAGGTGATCCCCGCGATCGGGGCCAAGGAGTGCATCTACAACCTCTGCTTCGCCTTCCTCGACCCCGGCGACGTCGCCCTCGCCTCCGACCCCGGCTACCCGGTCTACACCGGGGGCCCGGTCCTCGCCGGGGCCGAGGTCGAGGTGCTGCCGCTCGTGCCGGAGCTCGGGTTCGCCCCCGACCTGGACGCGATCGACCCCGAGGCGCTGCGCCGCGCCCGGCTGCTGTTCCTCAACTACCCGAACAACCCGACCGGCGCCGTCGTCCCCGAGGGGCTGTTCGAGCGCGTGGTCGAGCTCGCCCGCGAGCACGAGATCCTCGTCGTCCACGACAACGCCTACTCGGAGACCACCTACGACGGCTACGTGGCCCCGAGCTTCCTCGCCACGCCGGGGGCGAAGGAGGTCGGCGTCGAGGTCTTCAGCCTCTCGAAGGGCTTCAACATGACCGGCTGGCGCTGCGCCGCGATCCTCGGCAACGCGGAGGCGATCCAGAGCTACTGGCGGCTGAAGACGAACGTCGACTCGGGCCTGTTCGAGGCGATCCAGCTCGCCGGCGTGGCGGCGCTGAGGGGTCCGCGCGAGCCGCTGGAGGAGATGAACCGCCTCTACGCCCGGCGCCGCGATCTGATCGTCGGCGCGCTGCGCGAGATCGGGGTGGACGTGGACGCCCCGAAGGGTACGATCTACGTCTGGGCCCCCGTTCCGGAGGGGCACACGTCGACCTCGTTCTGCGAGCACGTGCTCGAGGAGGCTGCGGTGGTGATCTCACCTGGATCCATGTACGGGCCCAGCGGGGAGGGCTTCTTCCGGATCTCGCTGACCACCCCGGACGAGCGCCTGAGCGAGGCCGTCGAGCGCTTGCGAGAGCATCTGAGCTGAGCCGCCATGCTCGCATCCTCGCCGCTCAGATACGTGCGCAGCGAGGGCGGGCAGCACATCGCCTACCGGACCTTCGGCGCCGCCGAGCGGGACTTCTGCGTGGTCCTGCCCAGCCAGGGGACGAGCGAGATGCTCAGCGAGCCCCCGGCGTCGCGACTGGTCGAGGGATTCACCGACCGCTTCCGGGTGATCTCGTTCGACCGGCGCGGCAACGGGCTCTCCGATCCGCTGCCCAAGCCGCCGACGCTCGAGGAGCAGATGACCGACGTGCTCGCGGTCCTCAACGCCTGCGGCTCCGAGCGCACGGTGATCGCGGCGGAGACGGAGGGCACGATGCTCGCGGTCCTGTTCGCGGCCACCTATCCGGACCGGGTCAGCCATCTGGTGCTCTTCCTGCCCATGGCGCGGGCGACGAGCGCGCCCGGCTACGAGTGGGGCTGGGCCGACGCCGAGACCCGCCGGCGCCAGATGATCGAGCCGCTGATTGCGCGCTGGGGGACGGGCGAGAACGGGGTCATCGCGGCGCCGATCATGGCCGCCGCGAACCCGGACTTCCCGGCCTGGTGGGGCAGGTGGGAGCGGCTCTCGGCCTCGCCGGGAACGGCCGCCGAGCGCATGGAGCTGATCTCGCAGATGGACGTGCGCGCGATCCTGCCGCGCGTCCAGGCGCCGACCCTGGTCCTCTGCCGGCCGGCGTCGCGGCTGCTGGACCGCCGGCACGTGGACTACGTCGCCGAGCGGATCCCCGGCGCCGAGCTGCGCGAGCTGCCGGGCCGGGACGGGATCAGCTTCGGCGACGGGATCGAGCACTACATCGGGGCGGTCACGGAGTTCACGGGCGGGGCCCCCGCTGCGCCCCGCTCGAAGCGGGCCCTGGCGACCGTGATGTTCACCGACATCGTCGGCTCCACCCGGCACGCGGCGGCCCTCGGCGACGAGGCCTGGCTGGAGACGCTCGAGCGCCACGACCGGATGACCAGGGACCTCGTCGCCGCCTACGGCGGGCGCGCGATCAAGTCGACCGGGGACGGGTTCCTGGCGACCTTCGACGGCCCGGCGCGCGCCGTGCGCTGCGCCACCGCCCTCGGCGCCCGGATCGGGGAGCTCGGGATCGAGCTGCGGGCCGGGCTGCACGCGGGCGAGATCGAGCTGGTCGGCAGCGATGTCGGGGGCATGGCGGTCCACATCGGTGCCCGGATCGGCGAGCTCGCGCGGGCGGGGCGGGTGCTCGTGTCCTCGACCGTGCGGGACCTCGTCGTCGGCTCGGGGATCGAGTTCGCCGACGCCGGCGAGCACGAGCTGCGCAACGTCCCCGGCCGCTGGCGCGTCTACTCGGTCGAGCGCGTCTGAAGCGCGCCGCCCGCCGGGTGCCGAGCCCCGTCCGGCGCCGCGCCGATCGGCTAGGTTGGGGTCCGTGACGCCGCCGGCCGAGGACCTTCCCGCCCGCTACGGAAGCCGCTTCTTCGTCGACGGGGTGCCGACCGACAGCTTCCCCGAGCGGGGGATGAGCGCCCGCGACGCCTACGAGCTGATCGACGAGGAGATGGCGCTGGACGGCGATCCGGCGCGCAACCTGGCCACCTTCGTGACCACCTGGATGGAGCCGGAGGCGCAGCGGCTCGCGGCCGAGAACCAGCACCGGAACTTCATCGACCACGCCGAGTATCCGCGCACGGCCGCGATCGAGCAGCGCTGCATCCGCATGCTCGGCGACCTCTTCCACGC
>CAZARJ010000292.1:0-2905 GCA_964487515.1 uncultured Conexibacteraceae bacterium
CTGCCGGCGAGGTTGCTGTCGTCGCCGTCGTCCACCGGGCAGCGGCCGGAGGTGACCGGGGCGGAGCAGGGCCGCCTCTCGGCGGGACGGCGGGACTCGTGCTGCCGGGCGCCCGAGCACTCCGATGCGCTCGTACGCGAATGGCTGTTGCGTGACCTTCTGAGCATCTCCCTGCGCGGCGGAATAGGCCGATCGGGGCTTTCCGCGGGTGCGCTGAAGGGCATCATAAACACATCAATCTTTGAAGCGCAAGAGGGGCGTGGCCCCGCACGTCCGGCTCCCGCCGCGCGGGTCCTGTCACGCATGAGCAAGCGGGTTTACGGGGGTGACAACTTGACGTTGAAGTTCGCGTGCCGGGACGGTTGGCCGGCCTTCTCCCGGCGGGGGCCGGCCGCTCCGGCGCTCCCTTCACAATGCGAAGGGATGCACGCCGGGACCGACGGCCGGGAGGGGACGATGAGCGCGAGCGTGGCGGCGACGGCGCTCGGCCCCGCCCCCGAGCGCTGTGACGTGGCGGTGGTGGGAGCGGGGATCATCGGGCTCGCGGTGGCGCGGGAGCTGCTGCGCCGCCGGCCGGAGCTGCGGGTCGCGGTGCTGGAGCGCGAGCGGCGCGTCGCCGCCCATCAGAGCAGCCACAACTCGGGGGTGCTGCACGCCGGGATCTACTACGAGCCCGGCTCGCGGAAGGCGGAGCTATGCGTGCGGGGGTCACGGATGATGCACGAGTACTGCGCGGAGAAGGGCGTCCCGATCGACTCATGCGGGAAGCTGATCGTCGCCGTGGCGGAGGCCGAGCTACCGGGGCTCGCCGAGCTCGAGCGGCGCGGGCGCGCCAACGGGGTGGAGGGGCTGCGCCGGGTCGGCCCGGCGGAGATCGCGGAGCTGGAGCCGCGCTGCGCCGGCGTCGCGGCGCTGCACTCGCCGGCGACCGCCGTCGTCGACTTCGCGCGCGTGAGCGCGGCGCTGGCGGCGGATGTGCGCGCCGCCGGGGGCGCCATCGCCTGCGGCTGCGAGGTGCGCGAGGTGCGCCGGCAGGACGGTGAGCTGGCGCTCGGCCACTCCCGGGGCGTCACGGAGGCGGGGCGCATGATCGCCTGCGCCGGCGGCTGGTCGGATCGCCTCGCCGAGCGGGCCGGGGCGGGGCCGGATCCGCGCATCGTCCCCTTCCGCGGCGCCTACCTGCGCCTGCGCCCCGAGCGCCGCGAGCTCGTGCGGGGGCTCATCTACCCGGTCCCCGACCCGCGATTGCCGTTTCTCGGCGTGCACCTGACCCGGCACGCTTCCGGAGAGGTGCTGGTCGGGCCGACCGCGCTGCTGGCCGGCGCCCGCGACGCCTACCGGCTGCGCACGATCCGCCCCCGGGACCTCGCCGCGACGCTCGCCTGGCCCGGCTCGTGGCACCTGTTCCGCCGCTTCTGGCGCAGTGGCCTGCGGGAGCTCCGGCACGCGGTCTCGCGCCGCTCGCTGGTCAGCGCCGCGGCTCGCTACGTGCCCGAGCTCGGCCCCGGCGACGTCGAGCCGGGCTTCGCAGGCGTGCGCGCCCAGGCGCTTGCCCGCGACGGCGCGCTGGTGGATGACTTCGCCTTCTCCTCGACGCCCCGGGCCGTGCACGTTCGCAACGCACCGTCCCCGGGCGCCACCTCCGCGCTGGCGATCGCGGCGGAGATCGCCGACCGCGCCGAGCGCGAGCTCGGGCTCGGCGGCTGAAACGGCGCGGGTCGGCGCGCCCCCGACCGGGGCGGAATCGATCCGGCCATGGCCCCGCCGACGCGCCCGCCGCCGGTCGCTCTCAGGAAATTGATGGAAGCCAGATAGTCGGAATACCGACTATTCTCGCGGTGCGCGGGAGAACGACGGATCAAGGAGAGCGATGAGCATGGAGAGGATCGAGCGGATCGGGATCATGGGCGCCGGGTATATGGGCACCGGAATCGCCGAGTCGGCGGCGGCGGCGGCGATAGGGGTGAGCGTCTACGAGCCGATCGAGGGGGCGATCGAGGGCTCCAGGAGGCGGCTCGCAGCGTCGCTCGATCACTCGATCGAGCGTGGCAAGCGGACCCGTGAGGAGGCAGACGAGCTGCTGGGACGGATCAGCTGGTCGGCGGACATCGGGTCGCTAAAGGGCTCCGAGCTCGTCATCGAGGCGATCGTCGAAGACTCCGACGTGAAGGTGGGGGCGTTCAAGCAGCTCGACGAGGTCCTGCCCCCGGAGGTCGTGCTCGCCTCGAACACCTCCTCGATCCCGATCGCCGGGCTCGCCTCCTCGACCGCGCGCCCCGACCGCGTCCTCGGGCTGCACTTCTTCTCGCCGGTGCCGGTGATGAAGCTGGTCGAGGTCGTCTTCGCGCTCGACACCTCCGACGAGACGATCGCCTGCGCCGAGCGCTTCGCCGCGCAGATCGGCAAGACGGCGATCCGGACCAAGGACCGCTCCGGGTTCGTCGTCAACTTCCTGCTCGTCCCGTACCTGATGGCCGCGGTGCGGATGTTCGAGGACGGATTCGCGACCCGGGAGGACATCGATATGGGCATGAAGCTCGGCTGCGGGCACCCGATGGGGCCGCTGACCCTCTGCGACATGATCGGCCTCGACGTTCTCTACAGTGTCTGCGACTCGCTGTATGAGGAGTTCAAGCGCGACGAGTACGCGCCGCCGCCGCTGATGAAGCGGATGGTCGTCTCCGGGCACCTCGGGCGCAAGACGGGGCGCGGCTTCTACGAGTACCGCTAGATGACGGGGGCTGGCCGGGTCGGGTGAGCGGGCTGGCGAACTTGCGGCGCGGCGCTCGCCGCTCGGCCGAGACGGTGGCTCAGGCCGCAGCCGGATTCGGCATCGGCTCGCCCGCCAAAGCGGCGAGCAGGTTGTCGACCGCGAGCGTCGCCATCGCCTCGCGGGTGGCCTGCG
>CAZARJ010000293.1:0-2903 GCA_964487515.1 uncultured Conexibacteraceae bacterium
GCGGGGGTGCGAACTTCTTCCACAAGTAAGCGGGCCTCGGCGATCCGGCGGCCGGACGGGACCCCTGCTGGGGTGACCCTCAGAGCCGCGAATCTCGCGGGCCGTGAGAGCCGCGGCCGCGCCCATCTCGAGGCGCCGGAAGGGGCTATGGTCGCTCGCAGGGTGGCGCGCTTCAAGCTCACGATCAGGAACGGGCCGAAGGTCTCGCGGGAGAGCTACGAGACGCTCGACGAGGCGATCGCGGCGCTGAAGGAGCACGTCAAGCTGATCCGGCGCGAGGGGAATCTGCCGGAGATCTCGGCGCTGCGGACGTATGAGCCGGCGCGGCGGGTCCGGGCGCGGCTCGAGGTCTCGACCGGGGGCATCTTCCGCAGCCGCGACGCCGGGATCGACGTGATGGGGGACCAGAGCATGGTCGCCTTCCGCGGCGGCGTGCTGCGCAAGCCGCTGGCGGCCGAGGGCCTCGACGAGGCGGTCGCTGCGGTCGCCGGCGCCCTGCGAGAATAGGAGCGGACATGGCCGGACCCGGACTGGATGGATCTCCCGTGCCCGCGGCGCTCGGTGGCGAGCCCGGCAAGGACGTGCGTTACGGGATCGCGGCGCCGGCGAGCGGGACGCGCGATGGCTGAGCGCAGCGGCCGGGGGCACGGCTGGACCGCGCACGGCGGCGTGCCGGTCGGCCGGCGAGTGCGGCTCCCCCGTGGCGCCCGGGGGCCGATCAAGGTGTTCGTGAACGGGGTCGAGCAGCGCGAGGGGGTCGACTACGAGCTCGGCGAGGGCACGGTCGTCTTCGCGGAGCCGATCCTCAAGGAGGACCTGCGGCAGCTCCCCTGGTACCGCAAGATCGCGCTCGGCCTGGGCACGATCGGCAACTACGAGAAGAACGAGACCGTCGACCTCGAGTACCGCCTCGACGGCAAGGTCCACCTCGCCTCCAACGTCCCGGTCCTCCCCGACCCGGACTGACGAGTAGATCACCCGGCAATTCCTGAATCGTTTTTCTGCCAGGGTGGGCTTGGGCTTTCCGCCGCCGGTGACGGCCGCCACGGCGCTCGCCTGATCCTGGACGTCCGCGATCGTGCGCAGGTCGCGCTCGATGATCGTGTCGATGTAGCTGGCGAAGAACCGGTCGCGACGCGCCGGGGCCCTCCCGACGGCGGCCGGGTAGCCACCTCGCGCGACCCGCTCCGCATAGGCGCCGCGCCCGACTTCGACATCCGACAGCCGCGGCCATCGACCCTCGAAGAGCTGCGGCACGAACTACACCTCGGCAGATCGTCAGTGGAGGGGTCGGCAGATCGTCAGTGGGCCGGCGCCTGGCGCGGCCGCGGGATCCGGGTGCCGAGCGCTCTCTCCCGGTCGGACAAACCCCGGCGCGGCGCTACGCCGCGGTGGGCTGCGGCGCTTTCGCGCGGGCGGGGGAGCGGCGCTCGCGGCGCGAGTGGCGGTGGTGAGGGGAGGCGCCCGCGCCGGGGCGCGATCGTGAGTCGGTGGCCGGCTCGAATAGCGCGTCGATCAGGGCGTCGACGGCCGTCGGCAGCTCCGCCAGACGCCCGGCGAGCAGCTTCTCGCGCATGGTCTCGACGAGCGCGCCGCTGAGCATCTGAGCGCGCGCGTCGCCCGGCAGCTCTTCGCTCTCGGCGGCTGAGCGCCCGTCGGCGATGAGCCGAGCGATCAGGCCACCCAATGGGGTTGATCCGGGCGCCGTCGAATCTCGAGCGGCGAGGCCGGCAGCGAGCGCACCGCTATCGAGGAGCAGGGCGCGGGCGGCATCGCGCTCCCCGGCGAGCATCCTTGCCAGGGCGCGTAGTTGCGCCACGCCTGGCGGCATCGCGGCGTCGGAGCCCGCGCCATCGAGAGCCGCCGCGGCGGTCGCCCGCCCCTCGAGCATCTCGACCAGCTCGCGGCACGCCACCACGAAGCACTGCTCCTTGCTCTCGAAGTGGCGGTAGAAGGAGGGATAGGAGACGCGGGCGACTTTGACGATGTCGGCGAGCCTCACGTTCGCGTGGCCGCGCCCTGCCGCCAACTCGATCATCGCCGACGTGATCCGGGCTCGTGGGTCCAGCTCGGATGCGAAGTGACGGGCGAGTTGCTCGTCGAGGGCGGCGAGAATGGGCGTCGCCCACTCCTCCCCCTCCTCGGTTGCGATCCGCAGGAGCTGCTCGACCTCACCTAGCCCCGGCGCCCGTGCCTCAGCGAGACACGCCCGCTTGTCGGCGAAGTGCGTGTAGAACGTCTCCCGACTCACCCCCGCCCGCTCTGCCAGCTCGCCGACCCTGAGCTGCTCGTAGCCGTGGGCTGTCGCCAGCTCCCTTGCCGCCGCCAGGAGCCTGCCCCGCGCCGGGCGGGAGCGCAGGCCCTCGGCCTGCGCTGCCCGCTCGGCTGCTGATCTCGTCCGCTTCGCCATCTGCGCTCAGCTCCACTCCGAGGCCCGCCGCCTCAACGGCGCCGGTGCTTGCGGTGGCGCTTGTTGGTCTTGCACTTGACCACGCTCTGTTTGTCCTTGAGCCGCGCCCCGTTGTGGGCGGCCATGGTGACGTTCGCCCGCCGCAGGGCCTTCCTGCCCTTGCAGATATCGCGGGAGTTGACGAGCAGGCCGCCGTTGCCGCCCTTGAGGTTCATCCTGAATCTCTCGACCGGGACATCGGGAACCACCTGGAAGGTGTTCCGGATCCGGCCCTTGGACTGATCGATCTTGCCGTAGAGGTCGATCGGGACGATCCCGTTCAGATCGGCTGCCAGATCGGGCAGCTCGTTCGGTCCCACCTTCAGGTAGACGGGGCCCTTGAGCGGCTCATCCAGGATCGGGCTCCAGGCCTTGGCGTTGCCGATCTTGGAGTCGGATGGGCAGTCCTCTGCCTCCCACTGCGTGGGAGTGCAGACTCTGGAGAGGGCGTCCT
>CAZARJ010000294.1:0-2881 GCA_964487515.1 uncultured Conexibacteraceae bacterium
CATCCCCTCCCGCCCCGGCTCCCCGGGCCGGGCGGGGCGCCGCCTCCCCGGACGCGGGCGGGGCCGTGGGCGACAGGCGCGAGAGCAGCCCTCCGAAGGCCGCCCCGCGACCGCGGCGGCGCTCCCTGGTCCCGCCGCGGGCGAGCAGGGCCTCGGCCTCCTCCGGGCGCAGCCAGCCGGCGGCCTCGGCGCGCGGCTTGCAGAGCTCGCACACGCTCGCCTCCTCGCCATCCCGGGTCCGGTAGGGGACCGCGCGCTCGCCGGGCAGCAGGCGCCGCTCGCAGATGTCGCAGCTCGGATCCGGTTCGGGCTCGGCGCTCATCGACGGCAGAGGTTAGATCACCCCCCGGTCCCCACCCGGCCCGCGCCCGGTGCCCACGCTGGGGCCCCCCGCGCCGGCTCAGCTCGCGTCGGCGAGATGCGAGCGCATTCCCAGCACGGCCTTCGTGTGCAGCTGGGAGACGCGCGACTCGGTCACGCCCAGGACCTCGCCGATCTCGCGCAGCGTCAGGCCCTCGTAGTAGTAGAGCGCGATCACGAGCCGCTCGCGGTCGGGGAGCGTCTCGATCGCCTCCGCCAGCAGCTCCTTGAGCTCGACCGCGTCGATCGCCTCCTCGGGGTCGACCGCGTTCGGGTCGCTGAGGCTGTCGAGCAGCGAGACCTGCCCGCCGTCGGAGTCGGAGACGGTCCACAGGTCGTCGAGCGCCAGCACCGACGAGTTGGCGATGTCGAGCAGGGTGCCGCGCAGCTCGTCGACGCCGACCCCGAGCTTCTCCGCCATCTCCGCCTCGCTGGGCGCGCGGCCGAGCTTGTTCTCGAGCGCCGAGTGGGCGCGCTCGACGTCGCGCGCCTTGGCCCGCACCGAGCGCGGGACCCAGTCGAGCGAGCGCAGCTCGTCGATGATCGCGCCCCGGATCCGCGCCACCGCGTAGGTCTCGAACTTGATCTCGCGCTCGAGCTCGAAGCGCTCGATCGCGCCGATCAGGCCGATCAGGCCGTAGGACATCAGGTCGCCCTCCTCGACGTGGCCGGGCAGCCCCGCCCCCATGCGGCCGGCGACGTACTTGACCAGCGGCGAGTACGCGACCACCAGGCGTTCGCGGGCCCGCTCGTCGCCGTCTTCCTTGCAGCGCCTCCAGAGCTCCTTGAGCTCGACCGCCTTGACGTTGGTCTCCATCCGTCCCTCCTAGCGGCTCATACGTTAGTTGAGCCCGGGCCGGGCGTAAGGATAGGGCGGGGGCGCCGAAAGCGCGCGTGCGCGGGCCCGCGCCGGCTGGCGACCGGCTCAGGCACGGGGGTGGGCGCTCGCGTGGGCGTCGCGGAGCCGGCTCGGCTCCACGCGGGTGTAGATCTGCGTGGTCGAGATCACGGCGTGGCCGAGCAGCTCCTGGATCGAGCGCAGGTCGGCGCCGCCCTCCAGCATGTGGGTCGCGAAGGAGTGCCGCAGCGAGTGCGGGGAGACGCGCCCCGCGAGCGCCGCCTCGCGCACCCAGCGCTGCAGGCGGCGGGTCACGTCGGAGGGCGACAGGCGCCGCCCGCTCTTGGACAGAAAGAGGGCGCGCTCGCCGGCCCCGGCGGCGAGCTCGGGCCGGGCGCGCTCCAGGTAGGCGGCGATCGCGCGCTGCGCCGGCTCCCCCAGCGGCACGATGCGCTCGCGGCCGCCCTTGCCGCGCACGCGCACGGTCTCGGAGTCGAAGTCGATCGCGCCGAGCTCCAGGCCGACCAGCTCGCCGCAGCGCAGCCCGGCCGAGTAGGCGAGCTCGAGCAGCGCCCGGTCGCGCAGCTCGAGCGCGGTGCTCGCCGGGATCCGCTCGAGCAGCTCGCGCACCTGGTCGCGGTCGAGCACCCGCGGCAGCCGCGACGGCGAGCGCGGGTTCGGGATCAGCTCCGCCGGGTTCTGCGTCGCCGCGCCGGTCCGCGAGAGGTGCTCGAAGAAGCCGCGCGCGGCCGCCAGCTTGCGGGCCACCGTGGCCGGCTCCAGGCGCCGCTCGCCGAGCGCCACCGCGTAGCCGCGCAGGGTCCGGTAGCCGAGCCGGCCTGGATCGCCGGCGCCCGCGCGCCCCGCCCACCGGGCGAGCTCGCGGAGATCCCGCGCGTAGGCGCGCAGGGTCGCCGGCGCCAGCCGCCGGGTCCGCAGCTCGCGCTCGTAGGCGCCGATCGCCGCGCGCCAGGCGGGGGCGATCGCCTCCTCATCCTCGCGGGCGGCGCGTGTGTCGGAGCTCAGCACGGCTGATCCTTCGCGGCGGCCACCCCCGACCCTCCCCTCAACCGATGTAGATCGGCGTCCCGACGTCGACCCGGTCGTAGAGATCCTTGACGTCGGGGACCGACATCCGCACGCAGCCGTGCGAGGCGGCGCTGCCCAGCGAGCCGGTGTCGCTGGTGCCGTGGATGCCCGCCCCGTCGTAGATCCCCATCCAGCGCGCCTTGAGCGGGTTGTCCGGGCCCGCCGGGATCGTCTCCCCGGCGAGGTCACCCGCCCAGTCGGAGTCGGGCACGCTCCAGACGGGATCGACGGCCTTGTTCTGGATCGAGTAGAGGCCGGCGGGCGTGTCGAAGCCCTGGGCCCCGATCGCGACCGTGTAGGTCTTGGCGAGCTTCAGGTCCTTGTAGAGCTTGAGCGTGAAGCTGGAGCGGTCGACGACGAGGTAGGTCGGGTACTTCTCGGCCAGCTCGCCGGTGGTGACCTCCGGCTCGAGCTTCTCGACGGTCGGCTTCACCGTCCGGCGGGCCGGATCCTGAAGCGCCCGCTCGACCCTGCGGCGCAGCTTCTTGCCCGCCACGCGCAGGCCCGCCTGCGCCGCCACCGGCTCGAGCTGCCCGCCCGAGGGGTCGATGCTCGCATCGACGGGATCGCGGTCGATGCTCTCCTCGACGTGGG
>CAZARJ010000295.1:0-2880 GCA_964487515.1 uncultured Conexibacteraceae bacterium
TCGAAGCAGATCCGCATGTCCTCGATCGTGTCGATCGGCACCCCGGTGCGGCCGACCTCGCCCTCGCAGAGCGGGTCGTCGGAGTCGCGGCCGAGCTGCGTGGGCAGGTCGAAGGCCATCGACAGCCCGGTCGAGCCGTGCTTGATCAGGTAGCGGTAGCGCTCGTTGGTGTCCTCCGGCGAGGAGAAGCCCGCGTACTGGCGCATCGTCCAGAGCCGGTCCCGGTACATCCCTTCGTGGATGCCGCGGGTGAAGGGGTAGGAGCCGGGCTCGCCGAGCCGCTCCTCGAGCCCGGGGGCGACGTCGTCGGCCTCGTACAGCCGCTCGATCGCGATCCCCGAGTCGGTGAATCGGCGCTCGTCGCCGGGGCCCACGACGGGCGCGATGTAGCGGTGCTCGGAGGTCTCGGATCGCTCGCCCATCGGCGGGGAGGATAGATGCGGCCCGGCGGCGGAGGCGGTCCGGTCGCGCGGGGGATCTAGAACAGCTATACAAGTGAGTAATGGTATATTTGGGGCCATGCAGATACCTCACCCCCTTCCCGATCCCCTCGTCGAGTTGATCGCCCGGCGGTTTCGCGTGATCGGCGAGCCGATGCGGATCCGGCTCCTGGACCGTCTCAGGAGCGGCTCCGCCACCGTTGGCGAGCTCGTCGAGCGCACCGGCACGTCGCAGCAGAACGTGTCCAGGCACCTGAACGTCCTCCACGACGCCGGCATCGTCGCCCGCCACAAAGAGGGCACGAGCGTTCGCTACGAGATCGCTGACCCGACCGTCTTCCACCTCTGCGAGCTCGTCTGCGGCGGCCTTCGCGAGGAGGCCGACGAGCTCGGTGCGCTGCTCGCGGGGACGGCACGATGAGGACCTGTCCGACGGGCTGGAGCCTCGAGCGGGTTCTGTTCGCCCTCGCCGGGACGATGATCCTCGCCTCGGTGGCGCTGGTCGTGCTCGTCTCGCCGTGGTTCTTGCTGCTGACCGCGTTCGTCGGCGCCAGCCAGTGGCTCTACGTCGTGGTCGGGGGCTGCCCGGCCTCGTTGGTGCTGTCGCGGGCTTTCGATCTGCGCTCGACCGTCTGGGGCCGCGAGTGAGATTCGGGCCGGTCGGCCGGCTGGGGAGCTGGACGGCGACGCATTTCCGCTTCGTGCTGCTCGCCTGGGCGATTCTCGTGGTCGCGCTCGGCCTGCTCGCGCCGCGCGTCGAGCACGCCCTCTCGGGCGCCGGCTGGGAGGCGACCGGCTCGGAGTCGGTTGCCGCCCGCGAGCTGATCGACGATAGCTTCGCCGGACTCTCTTCGAGCGCGCTGCAGGTCGTCGTCCACTCACCGACCGAGTCCGCCGGCGATCCGGGCTTCGACCGCACCGTCGCCGCGGCGACGCGCGCCCTGGAGGCGGATCCGCGCGTCTCCCGGGTGGTACCGCCGCTGCCGGGGCAGACGATCTCCCGCGACGGCCACACGGCGGTGATCCAGGCCGGCGCGGCCGCCGCCGCCGACGAGATGGTCCGGGCCGCAGCCGATCTCGGACAGGAGCTGCCGGCCTACGGGGACGCTCACGTGGCGCTGACCGGCGCCTCGGGCATGTGGGCGGACTTCAACGAGGCCAACCGCGCCGCGATGATGAAGAGCGAGCTGATCTCCTGGCCGGTGACGATGGTGATCCTGATCGTCGCCTTCGGCTCGCTGGTCGCGGCGGGGCTGCCGCTGATGCTGACGATCGTCGGGCTGATCGCCTCGGCCGGCCTCCTCTACCTCGGCACCCAGTTGTCCGACATCTCGATCTGGGCGATGAACTTCGCGCTCATGTTCGCCCTCGCGCTCGGCATCGACTACGCGCTCTTCATCGTCATGCGCTTCCGTGGGGCCTTGTTCGGCTCCGAGCTGAGTCCCGTTGACGCCGTCGCCGAGACGATGGACACGGCCGGCAAGGCGATCCTCTTCTCCGGGCTCACCGTGCTGATCTCCCTGAGCGCCGTGACGCTGGTCCCAAGTCCCGCCTTCCGGTCGATGGCGATCGGGATCATGGCCGCCGTCACCTTCATCCTCGCCGCCACGCTGACCCTGCTGCCGGCGGTTCTCGCCAAGCTCGGCCCGCGGATCGACAGGGGCGCGCTGCCCTGGGCGCGGGCGGGCCGGCATCGTTCGCGGCGCTTCGCGGCCTGGGGGGAGCGCCTCTGGCGTCGCCCCGCGACCTACGGGTCCGTCGCCCTGGGGGCGCTCGTGATCCTCGCGATCCCCGTCCTCGGCCTGCAGACCGGCATGCCGTCGATCAAGGTGGTCCCGGACGGCGACGGCTCGCGAGTTGGGTACACGCAGGTGCAGGAGGCCTTCGGGCCCGGCGCGCCCGGCGCCCTGCAGGTGGTGATTCCGTCCGCCGACGCCGCTGCCGCGTCACGGGCGCTCGCGGGCGATCCCGGCATCGCCCATGTCCTGCCCCCGATGCGCGGGGCCGCGGGCGCGAGCCTGATCCAGGCGGTGCCGGCCACGGATCCGTCAAGCGAGGCGTCCGGCGAGACGATCGACCGCCTGCGCGGGGAGTTGCCCGGCACCGCGCTCGTGGGCGGCGCCGTCGCCGAGAACCACGATCTCGAGGCGGCCCTCGGGGAGCGGACTCCAGTCGTGATCGCGGTCGTCCTGGGGCTCGGGTTCCTGCTCCTGCTTGTCGCCCTGCAGGCACCGCTGCTCGCCGCGGCCGGGGTGGCGACCAACCTGCTCGCGACCGGGGCGGCCTTCGGGATCGCGAAGCTGATCTTCCAGGACGGCCACCTGACCGGGCTGCTGGGCTTCGAGTCGCAGGGTTTTCTGGATGCCTGGGCGCCGGTCTTCTTCTTCGCGATGGTGTTCGCGATCTCGATGGACTACACGGTCTTCCTGCTCTCCTCGGC
>CAZARJ010000296.1:0-2872 GCA_964487515.1 uncultured Conexibacteraceae bacterium
TCGTCGGCCATTCGCTCGGCGGCGGCGTGGCGATGCAGTACTTCTGGCAGTTCCCCGAGCGGGTGCAGCGCCTCGCGCTCGTCTCCAGCGGCGGCCTGGGCCCGGAGGTGAGCCCCCTGCTGCGCGCCGCCGCGCTGCCCGGGGCGGGGATGCTGATCCGCGCCGCCGCGTCCTCCGGCAGCCTGGCGGCGCTGGATCGGCTGGCCGCGCTGCTCGAGCGCCGCGGGATCGGACACGCGACCTACGTGCGGGCGATCGCCCGCGCGATGAGGCCGCTGCACGGCGCCGGCGGCCGCAAGGCGTTCGTCGAGACGCTGCGCGCGGTGATCGACGTGCGCGGGCAGCGGGTGAGCGCGGTGGACCGCCTCTACCTGCTCGAGCGCGTCCCGACCCTGATCGTCTGGGGCGAGCGGGACGGGACGATCCCGATCGGGCACGGCCGCGCCGCCCACGCGCTGATCCCGGGGGCGCGCCTGGCGACCCTCCCGCGGGCGGCCCACTTTCCCCATCTCGAGGACCCGGATGGCCTCAGCGCGGAGCTCGCGTCCTTCATCGCCGAGACCGCCCCGCGGTCGTTCCAGGACGGGGAATGGGCGGAGCTGATCGCCGCGCGCTCGATGCGGCGCCGTCACCTGCGCGCCGCCTGAGGCCCGGACCGGCCCCGGGACGTTTCACGGTCATCGGCGGCGGTTACGATGCACCCGACCTGAGGACGCACGCAACACGAGGGAGGCGCGACGGGAATGACGATGGGAACCGGGCTGGTGCTGATCGCGATCGGCGCGATCCTGCGCTACGCCGTCAACGACTCGATCGAGGCCATCGACCTGACCATGGTCGGCCTGATCCTGATCATCGTGGGGGCGGTGGCGTTCGTCATCGGGGCGATCTACGCATTCGGCTACAGCGGCCGCCGGGCGCGCGACCCGCGGGACCCCAACGACCTGCCGCCGCCGCGCTGAGCCGGCGCGGCGGGCCGCGCGGCGCGGCCCGCTAGCGTTCGGGGCATGCCCCCGGGATCCGTCCTCGACCTCTCCCCGGTCGCCGCCGGCTCGAGCGAGTCGCAGGCGCTGCACGACACGGTGGCGATGGCCGTGCACGCCGAGCGGCTCGGCTACCGGCGCTTCTGGCTCGCCGAGCATCACGGCGGCGGGATGGTCGCCAGCTCCTCGCCGGAGCTGATGATCGGCCGCGTCGCCGCGGCGACCGAGCGCATCCGGGTCGGCTCCGGCGGCGTGATGCTGCCCAACCACAGCCCGCTGCGGGTCGCCGAGCAGTTCAAGGTCCTGGCGGGACTCTTCCCCGACCGGATCGACCTCGGGATCGGCCGCGCCCCGGGCACGGACCAGATGACCGCCTACGCCCTGCGCCGCAGCCGCGAGGCGATGAGCGCCGACGATCTGCCCGAGCAGCTCGGGGAGCTGCTCGCGTTCGCCGGTGAGCGCGAGTGGCCGGAGGGACACCCGTTCAGCCACGTCCGCGCCGCCCCCCAAGACCCGCCCCTGCCGCCGATCTACCTGCTCGGCTCGAGCGACTACTCGGCCCGTCTCGCCGGGGCCAACGGGCTGCGCTTCGCCTTCGCCGCCCACATCAACCCGGAGCTCGCGGTCGACGGCGTACGCCTCTACCGGGAGAGCTTCAAGCCCTCGCCGGAGCTCTCCGAGCCTTACGCGATCCTCGCCCACGCGGTGATCTGCGCCGATGACGACGAGGCCGCCGATCGCCTCGCCGCCCCCTCCCGGGTCGCCTTCCGGCACCTGCGCGCGGGCCGGCCGGTCCCGCTGCCGAGCGTCGCCGACGCGATCGCCGAGGAGGGCCCGCGCGAACGCCGCCCGCCAGGCCCCGCGCCGCGCATGATCGTCGGCTCGCCGTCCACCGTCCGCGAGCGCCTCGGCTCGCTGCTCGACGAGAGCGGCGCCGACGAGCTGATGGCGATGACGAACGTCCACGCCCTCGACGACCGCCGGCGCTCTTACGAGCTCCTCGCCGAGGCATTCCACCTCGACCCAGCCAAGCCCGGCGCCGCCGCCTGAGGGGGACGTAACTTCGGTCCCAGGCCCGCGGGCGGCTCGATGTTGAATAACTTCGCTCCCCGCGGTGTTACTCAACATCGACCCCCCCGGCGGGCCGGATCAGCGGGGATCGGGTTCCGGCGGGCGCATGGTCCATCCTTGCCGGGGCTCCGATCGGTCATGCGACTGCCCTTCCCCACATCCCATCCCCGGCGAGCCAAGCGGGCGCGCAGGCGGAGACCTGCCCCGCGACGGCCGGAGCGCTACTACGTGGTCGCGGGGGTGAACCTGCGCGAGGAGATGGCGCGCCTCTGCCGGCTCGATGCCCTGGGCGGGCCCGGCGGCGGGCTCGCGCGGCGACCGCCGGAGCTGGCCGTGCGCAGGGCGTCGCGGCGGCCGCGCAGCCGGCTCGGGTTCGCGGTGCCGGACGAGCACCGGATCTCGGTCACCGCCTACCCGGGCATCCGCCGCGGCGACATCGAGGAGACCCTGCTGCACGAGCTCGTCCACATCGCCGTCGGCGCGGGCACCGGTCACCGGCGCTGGCACGGCCCGGAGTTCGCCTCCACCCTGCAGCGCGCGATGGCCGAGGGCTACGGGATCGAGGGACTGCGCCCGCCGAGCAGCCTGCACGGCACCTACGCCAAGGCCCTCGAGGAGCGGCACGAGCGCGAGCGCCTGGCCGCCCGCCGCCGCACCCACCCCGACCAGCTCGAGCTGCTCGCTCCCTGAGGCCCGCCAAGCTCAGCTGTCAGCAATTGTTGCCCTCGGCGGGCGCAGATCGCTGACACCTCGCCGGGTGAGGCGCTGACCTCCGCTTCCTGGACGGTGCAGGTACGGTGGCCGGGATGTCCGGGCCG
>CAZARJ010000297.1:0-2856 GCA_964487515.1 uncultured Conexibacteraceae bacterium
ACCTCCTCCACCTCCGCGCCCACCCCGGCGCCCGCGGATCCGCCCCTCAATGAGACGTCTGAGGGGGCCGCCGGGGGAGGTCCAGCGGACACTCACGTAGCCGGCACTACCGAAGCCGCCCCGGCCACCCAGGCCCCGAGCCGGCGGAGGTCCGATGGGCCTCCCCCGGCGGCCCCCACCGAACTGGCCCCGAACGAGATCCGCCTGGCCACCTACCGCGACATCTGGGCCTCCGAAGTCACCGAGCAAAGCCCCGCGCTCCAGTTCCTCTTGCCCAGGCAGACCCTCGAGCTGAGCCCCGACGACGCCGCCCGCCTGGACGTCACCCACGGCCAGGCCGTCGACGTCTCCGCCGGCGACCGCACGATCCGCGCCCACATCTCGGTCCGCGAGCGCATGCTCCCCGGGGCAGGGTTCCTGATCGCCGGGCTCACCGAGGATGCCGCCAACCGGCTGGGCGGGGCGAGCGTCGCCTCCGTGACCGCGGCGCCGGAGCGGCTCGAGGTCGAGCAGCGGAAGCCCGCCTATCCGGCCGGCGAACGGGAGGCCGTGGGGTGGCGATAGCGGAGGTCGGGTTCGCCGAGGCGAGCTGGATCATGGTCGTGAAGTCGATCGTGATCTTCGCCGTGATCCTCGGGATCGTCCCGATGGTCCTGCTGCTGGAGCGCAAGCTGCTGGGCCGCTTCCAGGCCCGCTACGGGCCCAACCGGGTCGGGCCGGTCGGCCTGCTTCAGCCGCTGGCCGACGTGGTCAAGCTGCTCAGCAAGGAGAGCTACAAGCCCGACACCGCGCTGCCGGTGCTCTGGGCGATCGCCCCGGCCCTGGTCATCCTCAGCGCCACGGCGACGCTGGCGATCATTCCCTGGGGCGATGTGCAGGGCGGGGTCGGCCTCTACGGGATCGACGTCTCGATCGGGATCCTGTACGCGTTCGCGTTCGGCTCGATCTCTTTCTACGGGCTCCTGCTCGGGGGCTGGGCCTCGGGCTCCAAGTACAGCTTCATGGGCGCGATGCGCTCCGCGGCTCAGCTGATCTCCTACGAGATCTCGATGGGCCTGGCCCTGCTCGGGGTGATCATGATGGCCGGCTCGCTGAGCCTGGTCGACATCGCCAACGCCCAGGCCGCGACGATCTGGTACGTGATCCCGCAGTTCGTGGGCTTCATCATCTTCATGGTCGCCGGCTTCGCGGAGACCAACCGCCCCCCCTTCGACCTGCCGGAGGCCGACGCCGAGCTCGTCGCCGGCTACAACACCGAGTACGGCGGCATGCGCTTCGGCTCCTTCTTCATGGCCGAGTACATGGAGATGATCGTCGTCTCCGGGATCGCCGCGGCGATGTTCCTCGGCGGCTGGCACGGGCCCGGGCCGGACTGGCTGGGGCCGATCTGGATGCTGGCCAAGATCTTCGTCCTGCTCTGCTTCTTCATCTGGGTGCGGGCGACGCTGCCCCGGCTCCGCTACGACCAGCTCATGAGCCTCGGCTGGAAGATCCTGCTGCCGCTGGCGACGCTCAACCTGCTGGTCACCGCGGTGATCATCGTCGTCGTCTGATGCTCGATCCACGGCGGATCGCGGGCAGGCTGATCAACCTGCCGACCGGGGTGGCCGATCGCCACCGGCCCCTGTGGCTGGCGGGCGCGGTCGGGCGCCTGCGCGGGGCGACGCTGGAGCGCGCCGTGGGCGGCCGCACGGTGCTCGTCACCGGCGCCTCCTCGGGGATCGGCGAGGCCGCGGCCGAGCGGCTCGGGGCGGCCGGCGCCCACGTGCTGCTCGTCGCCCGCTCGGCCGATCGCCTCGGCGACGTCGCGGCGCGCATCCTCGAGCACGGCGGGCGGGCCACGGTCCATCCCTGCGACCTCAGCGACGCGAACGCGATCGACGAGCTGACCGCGGCCGTGATCGAGCGCCACGGCGGGATCGACGTGCTCGTCAACAACGCCGGCCTCTCGATCCGCCGCTCGCTGTCCCGCTCCGGCTCCCGGATCCGCGACTTCGAGCGCACCATGGCCCTCAACTACCTGGCGCCGGTGCGGCTCGTGCTCGCGCTGTTGCCGGGGATGCGCGAGCGAGGGCGGGGACAGATCGTCAACGTCTCCTCCGCCGCGGTGCAGATCCGGACGCCCCGCTTCGCCGCCTACACGGCCTCGAAGGCGGCGCTGGACGCGTTCAGCGAGTGCGCGGCGGCCGAGGTCGCCCACGAGGGGGTCAACTTCAGCACGATCTCGATGCCGCTCGTGCGGACGCCGATGATCGCCCCGACCGAGATGTACCGCTCGTTCCCGTCGATCAGCCCCGAGGAGGCCGCCGACCGGGTCGCGCAGGCGATCGTACACAGGCCGCGCCGGATCGGCACGGTCTACGGGGACCTCGTCGCGGCCGGCACGGCGCTCGACCCGGAGCTGCTCGAGTCCGTCCGCAACCGCGCCTATCGGGCGTTGCCGGAGTCGGGACGGGCCGGGCGCGGCAGCGAGCCCGAGCGGGCGCGAGGCGAAGCGCGCGAGGGTGCGTAGGATGGGGTCGATGGCGGAGACGGACACAGACGCGCAGACGGCGGCCGACGACGGCCCGGGACATGGCTACCTGCCCAAGGACGCGGCGGTCAGCGTCCAGCGCGGCCCCGAGCCGGGTGGCCCGAAGGGCCTCTACCGCGCCTTCGGCGAGACCCTGCGTGGCCTGAAGACGACGATGGCCCGGGTCATCGAGGGGCCGGTCACGATCCAGTACCCGGAGGAGAAGACCCCGGTCTACCCACGCTTCCGCGGCCGCCACAAGCTGCACCGCTTCGAGGACACCGGCCTTGAGAAGTGCGTCGGCTGCTCGCTCTGCGCGGCGGCCTGCCCGGCCGACTGCATCC
>CAZARJ010000298.1:0-2830 GCA_964487515.1 uncultured Conexibacteraceae bacterium
TCACCTTCAACAAGCTGGACTCGGTCTTCCTGTCCGGCAACGCGACCCGCGACGACGCTCCGAACCACATCCGGATCCAGCGCCACGTGCCGCGCGAGGTCGCCCAGACCTGGGTCTCCATGTGCCCGGCGCAGGTCTACGAGATCCCCGAGGATCAGCTCGACAGCGGCGCGCCCGAGGTCGACGTGCACGTCACCGCCTCCAACTGCGTGCAGTGCGGGGCGATCAACGCCAAGGGCGGCCGCCTGACGATGCCCGAGGGCGGCGACGGCCCCCTCTACCAGGAGGTCTGAGCGCGACGGCGGGCGCGGCGCGGTCGCCCCGGCCCGCGCCGAGCCACGTGGATGTCGAGTTTCTTCGCTGCCGGCGAAGAAACTCGACATCGAGCGGGCCGAAAGCCCGGCCGCGGCGTTCCGCTACATGTTGAGCGGCTTGACGACGCCGATCAGGTTCCCCTCCGGGTCCTTGAAATGGCCCAGGACCAGCGCGGCCCCCTCGACCTCGTGCGGCCCCATGACGCGCTGCCCGCCCAGGCTCTCCGCCTGCTCGAGCGCCGCCTCGACGTCGTCGACTCCGACGTAGAAGGTGACGTGGCCCTCGTAGCCGTCTGGCCCGCGGCCGATTCCACCGCCGATCCCGAATCCCTCCGGGGCGAGGTTGTCCTCGCGGTCGACCGTGCCGTAGCCCATCGCGTTGTCGGTGTCGAACTCCCAGCCGAACAGTTGCCCGTAGTAGGCGCGCAGCGCGTCGGCGTCCTTGCCGACGACCTCGAAGTGCACAACTGGATTGCCCATGTCTCCTCCTCTGTCGATCTGCGGCACCGGATTGCACCGCTGTCGGCTGAGACTGTGGCCGAGCGCAAGACTCATCGGGGGACCCCGGGACCACTTGCAATATGGGTCACGCAGTCATATTGTGGATGACACAATGTCAGCACGACTGAAGGTCACGAAGGCGGGGCAGGTCTCGGTGCCGGCAGCGGTTCGGAAGCGCTGGGGCGCGGCGTACCTATCGGCGGAGGACCACGGTGATCACCTGGTGCTGCGCCCCGCTCCCGACGATCCGGTCGACGCCGTCTACGGCATCTTCGCGCCCGAGGCCGGCCGGGCCGGCGAGGTGGCGGACATCCGCGCCGGCGAGCGCGCGGCCGACGCGGACGCAGAGTCGCATCGGTGGGACCGGCCCTGACGATTCTCGATACCTACGCGCTGATCGCGTTCCTGGTGGCGGAGCGGCCGGCGGCGACGGAGGTCAGGGAGATGATCCGTGCCGGCGACGCCGCGGTGACGGCCGTCAACCTTGCCGAGTCGGTCGACGTCCTCCAGCGGCGATACGGGATCGAGAGGGCCAGGGCGCGCTCCGCCAGCGTTAGCTTGACGGACGGTCCCTTGGCGGTGCTCGCCGTTGACCGGGCTCACGCGCTGCGGGCCGCCGATCTGCGCGCGGCGCACTACGACCGCAACGAGTGCGCGATCTCGCTCGGTGATTGCGTGCTCCTTGCCGCGGCCGGGGCGGACGACCGGGTCGCGACGGCCGATGGCGCGATTCTCGCGGTGGCCGAACGCGAAGGCATCGGTGCGATCGCGCTCAGCCCGCGGAGCTGACGCGGGATGCTCGGTCGTCGCGCGGCGCCCTCTACCACCCGTCGCCCTGCTCGGGGCGCTGACCTGCGGACGGAGCGCGGCTGATGCCCGCCGAGCCGCCCACGACGTTCCCCGCGGGAGCGATCTTCACCGTCGGTCACTCGACGCACCCGATCGACCGCTTCGTCGCGCTGCTCGGCGCGGCCGGCATCGAGCGGATCGCCGACGTGCGGCGCCACCCGGGCTCGCGGCGCAATCCCCAGTTCGGCGCGGAGGCGCTCGCGAGCTCGCTCGCCGCGGCCGGGATCGGATTCACCCCCCTCGGCGACTCGCTCGGCGGCCGCCGGTCGCGCAAGGACGCCCCGGGCGATACAGACCTGCCCGACAACTCGGCCTGGCGCAACGCGTCCTTCCGCGCCTACGCCGACTACATGAGCAGCCCCGCCTTCGCCGCCGGCATCGAGCGGCTCGAGGAGCTGGCGGCGGGGGAGCGGGTGGCGGTGATGTGCGCGGAGGCCCATCCGAGCCGCTGCCACCGCCGGCTGATCGCCGACTTCCTGCTCGCCCGCGGCCGCCCGGTCGTCCACCTGCTCGGCGACGGCCGGACCGAGATCCACACCCTGACGCCCGATGCCGTCGTCGAGGACGGGCGGCTGTCGTATCCCGCCCGGCAGGCCGAGCTGGGCGATTGACCGGTCCCGCGGCAGGTCTCCGCGCGGGCGCTCGGCGGGGGCCTGGACGCGCCCTCTAGACTTGATCCGGATGAAGACCGAGATCCACCCCGAATACACGCTCGCCCACGTCCGCTGCTCCTGCGGCAACGAGTTCTACACGCGCTCCACGAAGCCCGAGATCCACGTCGAGCTCTGCTCCGCCTGCCATCCCTTCTACACCGGCAAGCAGAAGCTGGTCGACACCGGCGGCCGCGTCGAGCGCTTCCGCCGCCGCGCCGCCAAGACCAGGTCCCGAGAGGGGAGGCGGCCGCCGGCCGCCCGGCCACCGGCTAGCGTCAGTGCCATGACGCACGGCCACAGCGGAGACGGGCATGCGCACGGCCCGGGCCACTCGCACGCGATCGCCGCCGACGCCGATCGCGGCAAGCTGTGGATCGCGCTCTGGCTCCTGCTCGCCTTCATGGCCGTCGAGGTGGTCGTCGGGATCCTCGCCAACTCGCTGGCGCTGCTCTCCGACGCCGCCCACATGCTCACCGACGCGGGCGCCCTCGCCCTGGCCCTGCTCGCGATCCG
>CAZARJ010000299.1:0-2824 GCA_964487515.1 uncultured Conexibacteraceae bacterium
TCTCCGGGTTCTCCCGTGAGCCCACCGGCCCCTTGCCCTTCTGGACCTTGCCCAGGTCCTGGTCCAGGTCGGCCTCGGTCGCCTTCGGCTTCGCCGTCTTCGCTGGTGCCTTCGCGGGCGCTGAGGATGGCTCCATGCTCGTGTCGTCTCCTCGTGAGTCGGGTTCCCCGAGGCACGACACCCCGGCTCGGCGATTAAAACTAGCAAATCCCGATGCGAATTAAGGTATTTAGCTGAAGGCGCGAGAAATCGCTGCAACGCGTGCTATCCGGGGGAACCCCGCACGACCCGCTGGGTCGGATAACGCCAATATCTGGGCGGAAATCCATGCCACCGCGCAGGCGCGGGCTCAACGCCGGTCGGGGTCGCGCTCGGCGAGCGTCTGGATCACCTCGCGGGCGACCGGGGCGGCCCGCCTCAGCGCCTGATCGCGGAACCTGCGGACGAGGTAGCCGGCCCGGCCGAGGGCCGCGTCGCGAGCGTGATCTCTGTCGCGCTGCTCGGGCCGGGCGTGATGCCCGCCGTCGATCTCGACCACGAAGCGCTCCCGCTCCCAGAGGAAGTCGACCTCGAAGCCGAGCAGCGGCACGTTGACCGCGGGGATGGCGATCTCGAAGTCGCGGCAGATCTCCAGGAAGCGGCGCTCGGGCCCGCTGCGGGTCCGCTCCAGCGGCAGGGGACCGATCGCGAGCAGCTCACGGAGCATGCCCAGGCCGCGCCTGCCGCTGGTCTCGCTGCAGAGCCCGTCCAGCCGGCGACGGTCCAGGTGCTCCATGTACTCCGCCCGCTCGAAGGCACGACGGAGGACCGTGCGGCTGGTGCAGGTGGCGAGATCGAAGAGGGCGCGGGTCGCGGTCGTGGCCGGGATGCCGCGCCGCCGCGTCAGGTCGGCCTGCTCGAGGCGCCGAGGGCGATGGACGACGAGCCCGCCGATCCCGCTCCCGGCCCGGACTGAGGAGCTGAGGTGAAAGGGCCGCTCCGGGTCGGGGCGGACGATGCCCCACGCCTCGGCTGCCGTCCAGTGACTCAGGAACGCGTGGCGGCCGGCGGCGAGCACGGCGGCCATCCAGCGCGCCTCGCGGGTGAGGCTCCGGTGGCCGACGGCGTAGACGCCGCGATGCACGCGCAGCAGGTGCCCGGCGGCGGTCCAGTGGGAGACGGTCGAGCAGGGGATCCCCGCGGCGAGGAGCTGGAAGCGGGCGACGACGCCGTGCTGGCGCGAGGCGATCGCGGCGACGCGCCGGCCCGCTGGGTGGGATAGCGCCAACATGTGGGGGGAAGTCCATGCCACCGGGGCCATGGGGAGGAGGATCCGGCAGCCGATGTGACGGATCCAGACCCGGATGTGCCGGCTTGGAGCCGGGTCTGTGACGGTTCGCGCGACGCGGGCCGCAAGTCGGGCCAGGGGGCGTCGCGGCGGTGTGTGGTGGCCGCCGGGCCGGAAAATGCAGGCGCCGGGCGGGAGGCGCCGCTATGGGATTGGCTCAGTCGATCTCGGAGCTCTCGACCAGGAAGGCGACGCGGACGTGGGCGCGGTACTCGTCCAGGTTCTCGCCGCGCATGCCGGTGCTGACGATGTCCACGGCGCGGATGTTGCGCAGCTTCTTCTGCGCGTTCTTCAGCGCCTGGCGGGCGGCGTCGTCGGTCGACTCGCGCGAGCTGCCGACGAGCTCGATGATCTTCACGACGGTCATCTGGTTCCTCCGTTCGGTTGCGGACGACCGTTTCTACTCCGTTCGCGGCCCGGGCGCCGGCGGGGCCGCTAGCCCTGCGGCAGGTGCGAGTGCCGCCGGCCCCAGCCGCGCGGCTCGCCCCAGGGGGCGGCGAAGCCCTCCTTGGCCTGGATGCCCTCGATCAGGGCGGCGCGCTGCCAGGCGCTCGCGGGCTCCCGCCGGGCGGCCGGGGCCGGGGCGGTGTCGGCGAGGAACTGCTCCACCGCGGCGACCACGGCCGCGGCCTCGCGCGGCTCGGCGGGGCTCAGCATCTCGATCCGCGGGCGCGGGGGCTTGCGCTGGCCGTTGCTGGACACGCCGTGAAACCTAGCGCCCCGCTCCGCTGGGTCGTCTAGCGCCGGTATTCCGGCATGAACGCGTGCCAGCCAGCGCGGGGATCGGGGGACAGGTCTGCCGGGTCTTCTAGTGCCGGTATCCCGGCGTATGTGCATGCCAGCGATTGTGGGGGGATCGAGGGCCCCGGCCTGCTGGGAGCCGATATCTCCGCCCGCTGGGTCGGCTCGTGCCGGCATGTCGGCGTAACGATGCAGGCCGGCTCGGCCTCGGCGCCGGCGCCGGCCGGGCTCAGCGCTCGTAGCCGGCGCGCTCGAGGCGCGTGCCGATGATCTCGTCCACGGCGCGGCGCTCGGCGCGGGTCAGGTTGCGGCGCCAGAGCCCCGGCGTCGCCGCGCGGAAGGTCTTCAGCGGCCCGCGCTCCCCCGGGTCGACCCGCTCGAACGAGTTCGCGGCGACGATCGCGGCGATCAGCTCGGGGTCGGCGGGAAGGCCGAGCCAGGAGCGGAGGCCGGCGAGCTCCGACTCGGGGGCCCCGCGCAGCTCCTCGTAGCGGAGCGAGCGACGCCGGGCGGGATCGTGGTCCCCGTAGGCGGCCCAGGAGGAGTCCATGTTGCAGGCCCAGTCGCGGGCCGCGCCACGCACCCACTCGAGCCGCTCCTGCTTGGTGCGGAAGCGCGGTCCGTCGCGACCCACGAGCCAGCCCCCGCGCTGATGGGCGTGCAGCCGCGAGTCGATCACGTCGCGGCCGTCGCGGACGATGACCAGCATCCGCGACCGGGGGAAGAGGCTCATGATCAACCCGGCGGCGTGGGAGC
>CAZARJ010000300.1:0-2806 GCA_964487515.1 uncultured Conexibacteraceae bacterium
GGCGGCGAGGCGATCATCACCTCCGACGTCGGCCAGCACCAGATGTGGGCGGCCCAGTTCTACGACTTCAAGGAGCCGCGCATGTGGCTCAACTCCGGCGGCCTGGGGACGATGGGCTTCGGCCTCCCGGCGGCGATCGGGGCCCAGGTCGCGCGGCCCGGCGAGCGGGTCGTCTGCCTGGCCGGCGACGGCAGCCTGATCATGGTCTGCCAGGAGCTGGCGACCGCCGCCGCGCACAACCTCCCGGTGAAGGTCTTCCTGATGAACAACGGCTACTTCGGGATGGTCCGGCAGTGGCAGGAGCTCTTCTGGGAGGAGCGCTACCAGTCGATCGAGATGGGGGCGAGCCCGGACTGGGTGAAGCTCGCCGAGGCCTTCGGCTGGACCGGCATGCGCTGCTCCGACAAGACAGAGCTCGCGGGCTCGATGAAGGCGGCGCTGGAGACGGACGGCCCGGTCCTGCTCGACGTCCACGTGACGCCGAACGAGAACTGCTATCCGATGATCCCGGCCGGAGCGGCTGCCCGGGACATGGTGGGCTAGGGGGGACCATGGGCGATCCCGGAAGCAAGGCGGAGGTGCTAGACCTCGACGAGCTGCGCGCCTCCTCGAGCGGCACGACCGGACGCCGGCACCTGCTGTCGCTGCTGGTCGAGAACCGGCCCGGCGTGCTCGCCCGGATCGCCGGCCTGTTCAGTCGCCGCGGTTTCAACATCGACACGCTCGCGGTCGGCCCGACCGAGGATCCCGACATCTCGCGGATCACGCTCACGATCGACGGCGCCAACCACCCGATGGACCAGGTCACCAAGCAGCTCCACAAGCTGGTCAACGTGATCAAGATCCGCGACATCGAGCCGAGCCGCGCGGTGGCGCGCGAGATGGCGCTGTTCAAGATCAGCGCCGCCGCCGACAGCCGCGCCGAGATCATCGAGTTCAGCCAGATCTTCCGCGGCCAGATCGTCGACGTCTCGCGGCGCTCGATCACCGTCGAGGTGACCGGGACCACGGAGAAGATCAACTCCTTCGAGCGCATGGTGCGCCCGCACGGGCTGATCGAGATGGCGCGCACGGGCGAGGTCGCGATCGTCCGCTCCCGCCCGGAGAACTGACCGCCCGGATCGAACCGGGGGCCGTGACGGCCGGCCTGCGCGAGCTGGCCGAGCGCGCGTGCGGGGGCGAGCGGCGGCGGCTGCTCAGCGTCACGACGGAGATCGAGCCGCTCGACCCCTGCGCCGTCGCCTTCGCCTCGCGGCGCGCCGACGATCGCTGGTTCTGCTGGGAGGAGCCGGAGCGGGACGGCTTCGCGATCGGCGCCGTGGGCACCGCGCACGAGATCGTCTCACGCGGGCCGGGCCGCGTCGCCGACCTGGACGCGGGCGCCGCCGCGCTGGTCCGCGACCGCCTGGCGCGGGAGCCCGCGGATCTGCCGGCCGGGGCCGGGCCGGTGTGGACCGGTGGGATGTCGTTCGCCGCCGGCTCGCCGGCGCGCGGCCCGTGGGCGTCGCTTCCGCCCGCGATGCTCGTCCTGCCGGAGCTCTCGATCGTCCGCAGCGGGGACCGGCACCTGCTCACGCTCGCGGCCGTCGCCGGGCCGGGAGACGACCCCGAGGCGATCTGCGCCGGGCTCGCGGGCCGCCTCGGCGCCCTGCGCGAGCGTGCCCTGCCGCCGCTCGATCCGCAGCCGGCCCCGCCGGTCGAGGTCAGCTCGGCCCGGCCGGCCGCCGCCTACGAGGATGCCGTCCGGCGCGCCTTGGAGCTGATCGGCCGCGGCGAGGCGGAGAAGCTCGTGCTCGCGCGCGAGGTCCGGGTTACGATCGGCGCCGCGCACGACCCGGCGGCCCTGTTCGGCGCGCTGCGGGAGCTGTTCGGCTCCTGCTTCTGCTTCTGCGTCGGCACGCCGGAGGCGGCGTTCGTCGGTGCCAGCCCCGAGCTGCTCGTCCGCCGCAGCGGGGCCGTGGCGGCGACGGTCGCCCTCGCCGGGTCCGCCCGGCGCAGCGCCGATCCCGGCGTCGACAGCCACCTCGGCGAGCAGCTGCTGCACAGCGCCAAGGACCGGGCCGAGCACGCGATCGTCGCTCGCCGCATCGCCCGCCGCCTGGGGCCGCACTCGGTCTGGGTCGAGCCCGCCCCCGAGCCGGGCGTGATCAAGGTTGCCAACATCCAGCACCTGGCGACGCCGATCCACGCCCAGCTCGCCGAGTCGCGCTCGGCGCTGGAGCTCGCCGGTCTGCTGCACCCGACGCCCGCCGTCGGCCCCGAGCCGCGCGGCGAGCGGGGGGAGGCGCTGATCGCTGAGCTCGAGGAGCTCGACCGCGGCTGGTACGCGGGCCCGGTGGGCTGGATGGACGCGGCCGCCGACGGCGAGTTCTGCGTCGCGCTCCGCTCCGCCCTGCTGCGCGATCGCACCGCGCACCTGTTCGCCGGCGCCGGCATCGTCGCCGCCTCCGACCCCGCCGCCGAGCTGGCCGAGACCGAGATCAAGCTCGCCGCCCTGCT
Organism: uncultured Conexibacteraceae bacterium; assembly: GCA_964487515.1. Taxonomy (GTDB): domain Bacteria; phylum Actinomycetota; class Thermoleophilia; order Solirubrobacterales; family 70-9; genus RHKX01. The sequence goes on from CAZARJ010000300.1 coordinate 2,500, forward strand.
CCCCCTGCTCGCCGGCTGACCAAGGCCCGCCGCGCCCCCGGTGGCCGCGGCATCCCCTGCCCCGAGCACGCCGGCATGGACTTACGCCCACATATTGGCGCTATCCGACCCACCGCCGATTTCGGGCTTCGCACGCGCCGGCCGCCGCCGCTGGCATGGACTTGCGCCCAGATATTGGCGTTATCCGACCCACCGCCGATTTGGCTTCGCGCACGCGCGCCCGCGGCGCTGGCATCGCTTACGCCCGGATATTGGCGTTATCCGACCCACCGCCCATTCGGGCCTCGCGCGCGCCCGCGCGCGCCCG
>CAZARJ010000301.1:0-2804 GCA_964487515.1 uncultured Conexibacteraceae bacterium
GAGGGGTCGATGCTCGCATCGACGGGATCGCGGTCGATGCTCTCCTCGACGTGGGCCAGGAACCGGTCCACCTCGTCCTCGTCGTAGGCGATGCGCGGCGCCACGTCGCGGTCGACCTCGCCGCCGCTCAGCGCGCGCCAGGTGCGACCCAGGATGCCGCCCTCGCGCGAGGCGGCGAGGGCCTCGTCGACCATCCCGTCGAGGTCCGCCCTGACGTCGAGCTCGCCCGGCGACAGCTCGTAATCCTGGCCCTCGAACTTGACCACGACCGGCTTGTCGAGCGGCTTGACGAGGGCCGCGCGGAGCTGGCGGCGGGCCGCCTCGGCCTCCAGCCCGCCGACGTCGACGCCGCCGATCGTGACGCCCTCGGCGATCGTGTCCTTGCGCGTGTCATCCCACCGGTAGCCGGCCAGCGCGAGCGCCAGCAGCGCCGCGAGGATCGCGACGAGGGTGATCTTTGACTTGCGCGCCATCTGCATCCGTCTCCGGCCGGTGCCACGCCGGGCGAGCGCTCCCCGGGTGCACGCGCCGCGTCGGTAGGAGAAAGTGTAGGCAGAGGCGTCGGCGGCACCCGGCGTCCCGCGCCGCTGCAAGTCGCTTTGCGCGTCCGGCCTAGATCGAGAACGGCTCGTTGTCGGCGCTGGAGCCGTCGGCGCGCGGGGGGCGCGCGAGCGGGCTGCGGCGCAGGAACCGCTCGACCTCGGCCTCGTAGGTGTAGCCCTCCCCGGCGCCGCGCAGGACCGGCGCCAGGCGCAGATGCTCGGCGAACGCCAGCACCGTCTCGCGCGAGGTGTGGCCGAAGCGGAACCCGGTGGCCTTGAAGAGCCGGTTGTCGACCCCCCGGCCGTAGCGCATCTGGTTGCGCATCTCGTCCGGGATCCGGACCCCGAGCGCGCGCAGCGGGGCGGCCAGCAGCTCGCCCCCCCAGGGCGGCAGGACCGGCGCCGGGCGCTTGCCGAGCAGCCCGATCACCTCGCTCAGCGCGAGGACGCCGTCGGCGGCGACGTTGAAGACGCCGGGGAGGCGCTCGAAGGCCGCGTGCTCGAGCGCGCCCACCACGTCGTCGGCGTGCACGAACTGGCAGCGTGGGTCGAAGCCGAGCACCATCGGCACCGCGGGCAGGGCGAACATGCGCGAGTGCGAGGTGCTGAGGCCGGGGCCGAGCACGTTCACGCAGCGCAGCACGGTCACGTCGACCCCGGGCTGCTGGACGGCGAAGTCGGTGACCGCGGCCTCGGCGTCGACGAGGTCCCGCTCGATCGCGGTGCGCGGCTCGTTGCGGCGCGACATCCGCTCGGTGAAGAAGGCGGGGTCGTCCGGCTCGCAGCCGTAGACGTGGGTGCTCGACTTGAAGACGAACCTGCGGACCGGCGAGTCGGGGCCCGAGCAGCCGGCGAGCACGTTCATCGTCCCGATCACGTTGTTCTCGTGCGCCTCGGCCCGCGGCGCGGTGCTCGAGTCGACGACCAGGCGCGTGTCGATCACGGTGTCGATCCGCGCCGCGCGCACGATGCGCGAGATCAGGCGGTGCTGGTTGGAGACGCGGACGAACTCCGTCCGCTCCAGCTCCCGCGTCGGCTCGCGCGAGTCGACGCCGACGATCGCCTCGACCTCCTCGCGCGCCTCGAGCGCCTCGGCCAGCCGGCCGCCCCAGTAGCTGGCCAGGCCGGTGATCAGGACGCGGCGCGCCACGGGATCAGGTGATCGCGCCCTCCGAAGCGCTGGAGACGGTCGCCGCGTACTTCGCCATCACGCCGCGCTCGAAGGCCGGCTCGGGGACCTCGTAGGCGGCGACGCGGGCGGCGATCTCCTCGTCGGTGAGGTCGACGTCGATGCGCCGGGCGTCGATGTCGATCGTGATCCGGTCGCCGTCGCGGACCGCGGCGATCGGGCCGCCGCGCGCCGCCTCGGGCGCGACGTGGCCGATCATCAGCCCGCGCGTGGCGCCGGAGAAGCGGCCGTCGGTGAGCAGGGCGACGTCCTCCCCCAGCCCCTCGCCGACGATCGCGGCGGTGACCTGGAGCATCTCCCGCATCCCGGGCCCGCCTGCGGGGCCCTCGTTGCGGATCACGACGATGTCGCCGGGCTCGACCCCGCCCCGCTTGACGACGGCGAAGCACTCCTCCTCCGACTCGAAGACGCGCGCCGGGCCGGTCTGGCCCGTGCGCTCGGTGCCGGCGACCTTGACCACGGCTCCGTCCGGCGCCAGGTTGCCGCGCAGGATCGCCAGCCCGCCCTGCGCCTTGACCGGATCGTCGGCCGGGCGCACGACCTCCTGGCCCGGCTGCTCGAAGGCGTCGTCGGCCTCGGCGCCGATCGTGCGACCGCTGACCGTGATCTCGTCGCGGTGCAGCAGCCCGGCCTCGTCGAGGCGCTTGAGCAACAGCGGCACCCCGCCGGCCCGGTTCAGGTCGGGGGCGACGAAGCGCCCGCCCGGCTTCAGGTCCGCCATCAGCGGGGTGCGGCGCGAGATCCGCTCGAAGTCGTCGATGTCGAGCTCGACGCCGACCTCGCGGGCGACGGCGAGCAGGTGCAGGACGCCGTTGGTCGAGCCGCCCGAGGCGCAGACGCACGCGATCGCGTTCTCCAGCGCGTTGCGGGTGATCACCTGGCTCGGACGCAGGTCCTCGCTCAGCACCCGCATGATCAGCTCGCCGATCCGCTCGGCGACGTTCGGCTTCTCGTCGTCCTCGGCCGGGACCATCGCCGAGCCGCCGGGGGAGATGCCGAGCGCCTCGAAGGCGCAGGCCATCGTGTTGGCGGTGAACTGGCCGCCGCAGGCGCCCGCGCCGGGGCTGGCGACG
>CAZARJ010000302.1:0-2795 GCA_964487515.1 uncultured Conexibacteraceae bacterium
AAGGGTCTTAAAGCCGTCGGACGGAGCCGGGGGTTTGTGCGACAGCCTCCATAGCAACCAAAATGTCGGCTTCGCGATGGGGGCCGCCGAGCCGGCAGCGAAAGTTGCCCTCGGCGGGCACAGATCGCTGCCACCTCCGACCCGGGCGGAGGTGGGCGACAATCTCCCCCTCCGCGGGGGAAAATGTCGCCCACCGGCACCGGGCCCTCCAACCCTCCCCTCGGTAGGCGAAGGTAGTCCCGCCCCCGACCCCACTACCTCCCCTCACTGCCAAGACAACCGCCCGGCTGCTCACACGCCCCTCGGTAGGCGAGTCGTGTCCCGTCCGGAACCGTTCGGCTGCTCACACGCCCCTCGGCAGGCGAGTCCCCTCCCGCCCGGCAACCGCCTGACCGCTCAGCGGCCCCTCGGCAGGTGAATCCCCTCCCGCCCGGCAACCGCCCGGCCGCTCACCACGCCTTTCGGTAGGCGAGTCCCCTCCCGCCCGAGCAACCGTGCGCTCACCCTCCCTCCGGCAGGCGACCCTCCTCCCGCCCGGGAGCACGGGCTCATTGCGTTCTTGGCGGAGGCTCAGGGGGCGGGCGGGGGCTCCCGGGTCGGGCGGGCGAGCTCGCGCGCGCCCCAGGCGAGGCCGCAGAAGGCGGCGCTGAAGCCGGCCCCGACCATCAGCAGGAGGGCGGCGGAGTCGTTGGCGAGGGTGCCGATCGCGGTCGCGCCGAGCGCGCCGGCGAGGCCCGCCGCGGCCGCGGGGCGGCCCGCGAACCAGCCGGCCACGCGGCGGCGGAAGACGATCGCGAGCGCGATCGCGGTCAGCGCGGCGAGGAAGAAGGGGGAGTCGATGTAGCGGGGAAAGCTCCGGGCGGCAAGCGTGAGCCGGCGGTCGAAGACGTCGCCGAGCTCCTCCATCCCGGCGGCCTCGAGAACCGAGCGGGAGAGGTGCGAGTCGCCCGGGATCGCGATGTCGAAGGCGACCAGGGCGGCGAGCGCGATGACGGGCGCGGCGAGGACGAGCACGGCGCGGCGCCCGCTCAGCCGCAGGGCGGCGATCACGCAGACCGCGGCGCCGAGGGGAAACGTGATCGCGGCGCCGACGTCGGCGCCGAAGCGGCCGGGCGCGAAGACGAGCAGGGCGGGGATCGTCACCGCGACCGCCGCGATCGCCACCGCGCGGCGCGGCTCGGCGGGCGCCAGCGCGCTCACCGCGGCTCCGGTGCCGAGCATCAGCAACACGCCGATCGTCGCCTCGAGCTCGTTGCCGATCCCGAAGAAGCGCACCCCGAGGCCGGGGTTGGGGCCGAGCAGCGAGAGCGCGGTCAGCGGCGAGCCCGCGAGCATGTCGATCCCGGTCGCCCCGATCGAGGCCGCGGCCGCGGCCGCGAAGGCGCCGAAGACCGCGCGCGGGACGCCGAACCGGCCCCGCAGGAGCACGATCGTGAGCGCGGCGAGCAGCGGTGCGCCGAGGCCGATCGCGAGCCGCTCAGCGAGCTCGCTCGGGCGCAGGGCCGCGGTGATCAGCAGCAGGAAGGGGACGTACGCCGCGGTGATCGCCAGGACGCTCAGCGCCAGCGCCGCGACCCGCCGACGCGGAGCTCGCGCCGCCGCGGGGACGAGGGCGATCGCCGCCAGGCAGAGGCCGATCCAGGCCAGCAGGTTGGCGCCGAGGACGCCGGAGCGGCGCTCGCCCACCTGGCCGAGCCGCCGCTCCAGATCGGTGACGGCGGCGGCGTCGAGGCTGCCCTCGGTGCGCACGATGCGGCGCCCGCCGACCGAGGCCGGAACCTCGATCCCGTAGGCCGCGAGGATCGTCGGCAGCAGGTCCGTGGCGAGCACGTAGCCGTCCATCCGGGTCGAGTCCGAGGTCAGGCCGTGGCCGTCGAAGCCGGCGCCCGCGATGCCGATCGCGAGCAGGTCGCGGGACGGCGGCGGGCGCTCGATCGCGATCAGCAGATCGCCGCGCCGGGGCCGCATCCGCGAGGCGATCCGGGCCAGGTCGGTGAAGCCGGACGAGGTGATCGTCACCCCCGGGCAGCTCCCTGCCCGGCACCCCACCGCACGCCGGATCAGCCCCGAGCGGTCGGCTGCGATCAGCGCCGGCGAGCCGGTCAGCGGACGGGAGGCGATCCGCACCCCGTGCTCCTCCAGGCTGCTCGCCAGCAGGCCCGGGACGATCGTCGCGGGCGCCCCCTGCGCGCGCTCGACAACCGCGTTCCAGAGCCGCGACGGGACGCGGTTTCCGTCCACGTAGAGGGGCGTCAGGAGATCCGGGTACAGGGAGCTGAACAGGCGCGTGCCCTGCCCCATGTCGAGGTAGGTCTGCGCCGCCGGGACGCGCCCGAGCCCGGCGCTCATCACGCCGGTGGCGAAGCGCGGCACGGCGGCCGCCAGCGACTCCACCCCGGTGCCCTCGGGGAGCATGGCGACGGTCACCCGCGGCTCCGCGGCCCGTGCCGGGGCGGCGAACGCAAGCGCCACGAGGGCGAGCGGTAGCATCGCGAGCATGGCCGAGCGGACAGACGTCAACTTGAGTTCCCTCGCGGCGCGCCCGGCGGGTGAGCTCACCGGGGCGGCGGCGAGGGCTGAGGATAGTCCCGACCCGCGCGGAGAGCCCGCGCTCGCCCAGATCTGATCCGGATGACACGCGCAGGCTCAGAGGAGCGGCCCCTGCGGGTCGCGATCGTCGGCTCCGGCCCCGCCGGCTTCTACGCCGCCGAGGCGCTGCTCGGCCATGACGAGCTGAGCGTCGAGGTCGACATGCTCGACCGCCTGCCGACGCCGTTCGGCCTCGTGCGGGCCGG
>CAZARJ010000303.1:0-2789 GCA_964487515.1 uncultured Conexibacteraceae bacterium
AGCGACATGTCCTCGATGTTGACGCCGCCGCGACCGAGCGCCAGCGCGATCTCGGCGACCGTCCCGGGCCGGTTGCGGACCGCGATCCGCAGCTCCACCAGGGGCCCGGCCTCGAGATCCTCCTCGAGCAGGCGGCGGCGGCGCTCGCGCACCTCGGACTGCCAGGCGCCGAGCGCATCGCGGTCCCCTTCCCCGAGCAGCTGCACCGCCGCGCGCAGGCGCTCGATCGTGGCCTCGACGCCCGCCGCCAGGGTCTCCGCGTTGGAGCTGAAGATGTCGGCCCAGACGGCGGGGTTGGCGCCCGCCACCCGGGTCGCGTCACGGAAGCTCCGCCCCACCTCGGCGCTCCGCTCGGCGTCACCGATCAGCGCCTCCGACGCGACCTCGACGAGGACGTTGGAGAGCACGTGCGGGAGGTGGCTGATCGCCGCCATCTCGCGATCGTGGACGTCGGCGTCGATCGCCTGCGGGCGGGCGCCGATCCCGGCCAGGGCTCCCTGGAGGCGCTCGTAGAGGACCCCCTGGGAGCGCTCGGTCGGGGTCAGATACCAGCGCGCGCCCTCGAACAGGTCGGCGCGGGCCCCCTCCACGCCCGCGGTCTCCGCCCCGGCCAGCGGGTGGCCGCCGATGAAGCGGTCCGCGCCCTCCAGGGAGGCGACGGCCGCGACCAGCTGGCGCTTCGTCGAGCCGACGTCGGTGACCGCGGCCTCCGGGCCGGAGCGGGCGAGGGCCTCCGCGACCAGATCCGGCAGCCCGGCGACCGGTGCGGCGCAGAAGACGAGCTCCGCCCCCTCCACCGCCTCGGCGACCGACTCGCAGGCCACGTCGACCGCCCCGAGCCCGGCCGCCCGGCGGCGGCCGCCGGGATCGGGGTCGAAGCCCGCCACCTCGGCGCCGAGCCGCTCGCGGGCCGCGAGGCCGATCGAGCCCCCGATCAGCCCGACCCCGAGCACGGCGACCTTCATTCCCGGCGCCGGCTCCGAGCCGCGGCGTCGAGCCGCTCCAGGACCCCGACGGTGCGCTCCCAGTCCATGCAGGCATCCGTGATCGACTGCCCGTAGGCGAGCTCGGAAGGATCGCCGAGATCCTGGCGGCCCCCGAGCAGGAACGACTCGAGCATCACCCCCGCGATCGCCCGCGATCCCGCCTCGACCTGGTCGGCGATCAGGTGCGCGGCCTCCAGTTGCCGGTCCGGGTCCTTGCCGCTGTTCTCATGGGAGGCGTCGACCACGAGGCGCTCGGGGAGACCTGCCGCCCGCAGCCGCTCGCACGCCGCCGCGACGCCCTCGGGGCCGTGGTTCGGCGCCCCGCGTCCGCCGCGCAGGATCACGTGGCCGTCGGGGTTCCCCTTCGTGTGCAGGATCGCCGGGGTGCCGCTGTCGTCGATGCCCGCGAACGCGTGCTGGGCGGCGGCCGCGCGGACCGCGTCGACCGCCACCTGGATGTCGCCGTCGGTGCGGTTCTTGAACCCGATCGGCATCGAGAGCCCGGAGCCGAGCTGGCGGTGGATCTGGCTCTCCGTCGTGCGGGCGCCGATCGCGCCCCAGGAGACCGTGTCGGAGATGTACTGCGGCGTGATCGGGTCGAGGAACTCGCAGCCGACTGGCAGCTTCAGGTCGACGACCTCGAGCAGCAGCTCACGGGCGATCTCCAGGCCCGCGTTGACGTCCGCGGAGCCGTCCAGGTGCGGATCGTTGATCAGGCCCTTCCAGCCCGTCGTCGTCCGCGGCTTCTCGAAGTAGACGCGCATCACGAGCAGCAGATCCGGGAAGGACTCGACCGTTCCCGCCAGTCGCCGCGCGTACTCGAGCCCGGCGGCCGGGTCGTGCACGCTGCACGGTCCGACCACGATCAGCAATCGCTCGTCGGCGCCGCCGAGCACCGCCTGCACCGCCTCCCGGCCGGCGATCACCGTCGCCGTCCGCTCCTCGCCCAGGGGTAGCTCGCCGAGCAGCTCGGCGGGAGGACGCAGCGGCGTCGCCCGCTCGATCCGCCGGTCGCGCACCCGATCCAGGGCCGCCTCCTCGTTGGTCGATCCGATCATCATCTTGCAGTCACCTCGAAGCCTCGCAGAGTTCCTTCCTCATCCGCCCTCAGCCCCTTCGCAGCGCGCGCGAGCGCGAGAGTCCGGCGTCCGGCGGATCGGGGCCTCCCCGGCCACCTCTGGCCGCGGGGGCGGGGCGTGCCGGACGCCTAGCTAAATCGCCAATAGCGACGGAAGAGAGGCGCAGCCGCGGAGAGCGCGGCAGCGTCGGATCCACGGGCAGCGGGAGCCTCGGAAGCTGCAGGGGTCTCGCGGATCCGCCTCATCGTGCGCAGTTTGTAGCAGGAACGGTCCGTCAGGTCCAGGGGCCGGCCTGGAGCGCGGCGTCCAGGGCGGACAGAAAGCGCCGGTTCTCGGCCCCGGTGCCGTAGGTGACGCGGATGTGTCCCGGTCCCCCCAGCGGCGTCCCCGCGCGCACGATCACGCCCGCGCGCCCGAGCGCCTCGACCACCTTCGCCTCGTCGCGCCCGCCGAGATCGATCCAGGAGAAGTTCGTCTGGGTGGCCGCCGTGCGCAGGCCCATCGCGTGCAGCTCCTCCTCGACCTCGAGCCGCTCGGCGACCGTCGCCTCGACCCGCCGCGTCACGTCGTCGCCGTGCTCGAGCGCCTCGACCGCCCCCGCCTGCGAGAGCAGGTTGACGCTGAAGGGCTGGCGCACCGCGTCGACGGCGGCCCGGAAGCGCGCCGGCCCGAGCGCGTAGCCGCAGCGCAGCCCGGCCATCCCGTAGACCTTGCTGAAGGTGCG
>CAZARJ010000304.1:0-2783 GCA_964487515.1 uncultured Conexibacteraceae bacterium
CGCGCGAATGAGATCAGCTCGGCCATGAGAAGCCGGGCGAGTATAAGGCGACGCCCGACGAACCCGACCTCTTGGTCGCTAGCAACGCCCGCCGCCATGTCTTCTGACGAGGTCGGGAGGTCGCTGATCAAGGAAGAGTCCGGTGCGGTGGCCGCCAGGCCATAAGCCGGGCGATGACGCCGAGCAGCGGCCTCCCGGCCCGTCAGAGGGTCTCGGCGGCTATCTGGGCGGCTTCGCTGGGGCTGCGGCCGACCCGGACGCCGCGGGCCTCGAGGGCCTTCTTCTTGGCCTCGGCGGTTCCCGAGGAGCCGGAGATGATCGCGCCGGCGTGGCCCATCTGCTTGCCGGGCGGGGCGGTGAAGCCGGCGATGTAGGCGACGACCGGCTTGCTCACGTGCTCGGCGATGTAGTCGGCGGCGCGCTCCTCGGCGTCGCCGCCGATCTCGCCGACGAGCACGATCAGCTCCGTCTCGGGATCGTTCTCGTAGAGCTCGAGGATGTCGATGAAGTCGGAGCCGACGATCGGGTCGCCGCCGATCCCGACGATCGAGGAGTTGCCGAGCCCGGCCTGCTTGAGCTCGTTGCCGATCTGGTAGGTCAGGGTGCCCGACTTGGAGACGACGCCGATCGAGCCGCGGTCGAAGAACTGGGCCGGGATGATCCCCACGTTGGCCTTGCCCGGGGAGAGAGCGCCGGGGCAGTTGGGGCCGATCATCCGCACCCCCGCCTCCTTCGCCTTCCAGTAGGACTTGAGCATGTCGTGGACCGGGATGCCCTCGGTGATCGCGATCACCGTCTCGATCCCGGCGTCGATCGCCTCGTCGATCGCGGCGGCGGCGAAGCGGGCCGGGACGAAGATCATCGACGTGTTGGCGCCACGCTCGTCGACGGCCTCCCTGATCGTGTCGAAGATCGGCACCCCGTCGACCTCCTGGCCGCCCTTCTTCGGGGTCACCCCGGCGACCAGGTCGGTGCCGTAGTCGCGATTGCGGAGCCCGTGGAAGGACCCCTCGCGCCCGGTCAGGCCGCTGACGACCAGCTTCGTGTCCTCGCCGACGATGATGCTCATGCGTTCGCCAGCTCCACGATCCGCTCGGCCGCGCCGAGCATCGTCTTCTCCTCGTGCAGCCCCGGGAGATCCGCCTCGCGCAGCAGGCGCAGGCCCTCCTCGGAGTTGGTGCCGTCGAGGCGCACGACCAGGGGCACGTCCATGTCGACCCGCTCGTAGGCCTCGATGATCCCGCGCGCGACCTCGTCGCAGCGCGTGATGCCGCCGAAGATGTTGAACAGGACGCCGGTGACCTTCTCGTCCGAGGTGATCACCTCGAGCGCATCGACGATCGCATCCGCCTTCGAGCCGCCGCCGGCGTCGAGGAAGTTGGCCGGGGCGCCGCCGGCGTTGGCGACCACGTCGAGCGTCGACATGCAGAGGCCGGCGCCGTTGCCGAGGATGCCCACGTTGCCGTCCAGCTTCACGTAGGTGAGGCCGCGCTCCTTCGCCATCCGCTCCTGCGGGTCGGCGTCGGCGGAGTCGTCGAGCGCGGCCAGCTCCTCGTGGCGGAAGAGGGCGGAGTTGTCGATCGTCACCTTGGCGTCGAGGGCGACCACCCCGCGGTCGGCGGTGACGATCAGCGGGTTGACCTCGATCAGCGTCGCGTCGTTGTCGACGAAGGCCGCGTACAGCGCGACGAGCGTCTTCGCCACGTCCTCGACCACGTCCTCGTCGATGCCCGCGTCCACCGCCAGGGAGCGCGCCTCGTCGAGGCCCAGCCCGGCGGCGGGATCGATGTGATGGCGGATCAGCGCGTCGGGGTCCCGCTCGGCGATCTCCTCGACGTTCATGCCGCCCATCCGCGAGAGGATCGCCAGCGGCTTCTTCGCGGAGCGGTCGAGGATGATCGACGCGTAGTGCTCGGCGTCGATCTCCGAGGCGGCCTCGACCCAGACCTGGCGCACGCGGAACGGGCCCTCGCCGCGGGGGCCGCGAATGTCCATGCCGAGGATCGCGTCGGCGTGAGCGCGCGCCTCGTCGCGGTCCTTGGCGACCTTGATCCCGCCCGCCTTGCCGCGCCCGCCGATCAGGACCTGGGCCTTGACCACGCAGGGGTAGCCGATCCGATCCGCGGCGGCGACGGCGGCGTCGACGGCGTCGGCGGGGGCCCCGTCCGGGACGGCGATCCCGGCGCGGGCGAAGAGCTGCTTTCCCTGATATTCGAGGAGGTCCATGGAAGGAAGGGGGCCGACGCAGGCGGCTGCGGGAGCCTATCGTCCCGCGGCGCGCCGGGCGGGCGCGGGACGATTCGCGCTCCGAGTTCGGGGTACTGACCACCGAGAAGTCCGGATTTGAAAGGTTGCCACGCGTGAGCGAGTGGACATTCATCACCAACCACGCCCGGGTCCTGATCGTCATCGCTCAGGACCAGAACGTGCGCCTGCGCGACATCGCGCGGGCGATCGACATCACCGAGCGCGCGGCGCAGCGAATCGTCTCCGAGCTGGTGGAGGCCGGATACCTCACCCGGCGGCGCAAGGGCCGGCGCAACGTCTACACGCTCCATCCCAGGCAGAGCCTGAGGGCGCCGGGCGCCAGGTCCGTGAAGGCCGGCGAGTTCCTCGACCTGATGCTCTCGGGCGGGCGCTGACGGCCCGTCGCAGCCGCGGCCGCCCGCGCCGCGCCCGGGCGGCGGGGCGCGGCCCGCGATCCCATGGGGCGCCCGCGCGATCGGGGCGAGGGATGCCATAATGCCCCGCCCTCATGCCCCTACCGAAGCGCAGCGAGATCG
>CAZARJ010000305.1:0-2779 GCA_964487515.1 uncultured Conexibacteraceae bacterium
GCTCCAGACGATGGAGACCCGGCTTACATAGGCAGCTCGAGGGCACAGGCACGCATGGTGTTGGATGGGCCCGAAGGGGCCTTTTTTCTGTCCGGACCTCGACACGCGACTCATTCAACAGCTTTCCCGCTCCGGCCGACTGCCGAACGAATCCGCCCCAACTCACCGATCACGACACTCTAAGCCCTCATGCCGCGAAACTTTCCCCTCGAGAAGACCCGGAACATCGGGATCATGGCGCACATCGACGCCGGCAAGACGACGACGACCGAGCGCATCCTCTACTACACCGGCCGCACCCACAAGATGGGCGAGACGCACGAGGGCGCCGCGGTCATGGACTGGATGGAGCAGGAGCAGGAGCGCGGGATCACGATCACGTCCGCGGCGACCGCCTGCGAGTGGCGCGACCACCGGATCAACATCATCGACACGCCCGGCCACGTCGACTTCACGGTCGAGGTCGAGCGTTCGCTGCGCGTGCTCGACGGCGCGATCGCGGTATTCGACTCCGTGGCCGGGGTCGAGCCGCAGTCGGAGACGGTCTGGCGGCAGGCGGACAAGTACGGCGTGCCGCGGATCGCCTTCATCAACAAGATGGATCGCGTCGGGGCCGACTTCGACCACTCGGTCGAGACGATCCGCGACCGGCTCGGCGCCAACCCGCTGCCGATCCAGCTGCCGATCGGCAGCGAGGATCAGCTTCGCGGGGTGGTCGACCTGGTCACCGGGAAGGCGCTCGTCTGGACGGACGAGCTGGGCGCCGAGTTCGACGTCGAGGAGGTGCCGGAGGACATGGCTGACGCCGTCGCCGCCGCGCGCACGGCGCTGGTCGAGGCCTGCGCCGACTACGACGACGAGCTCATGGAGATGTACCTCGAGGACGCCGAGATCCCGGCCGACCGCCTGATCGGCTCGCTGCATCAGGCGACGATCGACCTCAAGGTGACCCCGGTCCTCTGCGGCTCGGCGTTCAAGAACAAGGGCGTGCAGCCGCTGCTCGACGCGATCGTCGAGCTGCTCCCCTCGCCGCTCGAGGTGCCGCCCGTCGCCGGCGTCGAGCCCGTCAAGGGGCAGGAGGAGGGCAACGCGGCCACCCGCCCCGCCGACGACGATGGCCCCTTCTCGGCGCTCGCCTTCAAGGTGATGACCGATCCCTTCGTCGGCAAGCTGACCTACTTCCGCGTCTACTCCGGCAAGCTCAACGCGGGCAGCCGGGTGCTGAATGCGAGCAACGGCCGCACCGAGCGGGTCGGGCGCCTGCTGCTCATGCATGCCAACTCGCGGGCCGAGATCGAGGAGTGCTTCGCGGGCGACATCCTGGCCGGGGTGGGGCTGAAGCAGACGTCGACCGGCGACACGCTCTGCGCGCCCGACGCGCCGATCCTGCTCGAGCAGATCGAGTTCCCCGATCCCGTCATCGACGTCGCGATCGAGCCGAAGACGAAGGCCGACCAGGAGAAGCTGGCCACCGCCCTGCAGCGCCTCGCCGAGGAGGACCCGACGTTCCGCGTCGAGTCCGACCACGAGACCGGCCAGACGGTGATCCGGGGCATGGGCGAGCTCCACCTCGAGGTGCTCGTCGACCGGATGATGCGCGAGTTCAAGGTCGAGGCCACGGTCGGCAAGCCGCAGGTCGCCTACCGGGAGACGATCCGCCAGGAGGCCAACAAGATCGAGGGCCGCTTCGTCCGCCAGACCGGCGGCAGCGGCCAGTACGGCCACGTGGTCATCAACGTGGCCCCGAACCCGGGCGAGGGCTTCGAGTTCACGAGCAAGATCAAGGGCGGCGCGGTGCCGAGCGAGTTCATCCCCTCGGTCGAGAAGGGGATCGTCGAGGCGCTCTCCTCCGGGATCAAGGCCGGCTACCCGATGGTGGATGTGAAGGTCGAGCTGATCGACGGCAGCTACCACGACGTGGACTCCTCGGAGATGGCCTTCAAGATCGCCGGCTCGATGGCGATCCAGGAGGGAGCGAAGCGCGCCAAGCCGGTGCTGCTCGAGCCCGTGATGGAGGTCGAGGTCGTGACGCCGGAGGAGTTCCTCGGCGACGTGATCGGCGATCTCTCGCGGCGCCGCGGCAAGCTCGCCGGCCAGGAGCCGCGGGGCAACGCGCTCGCCGTGCACGCCACGGTGCCGCTGAGCGAGATGTTCGGCTACGTCGGCGACCTGCGCTCGGCGACCCAGGGCCGGGCCGCCTACACGATGCAGTTCGCGCGCTACGAGGAGGTACCGCCCAACATCGCCGAGGAGATCGTCGAGCAGAAGTCCGGAGAGCCGATCGGAGCGGGTGCTTAGCGATGATCCGCGCCCACCGCCTCAGCGACTCAGGCCGCCGCGACACCGCGCGAGATCACGAGCGGGCGACATTGCCTATATTGGGCCGGTTGGCCGAATTGCGGGCGAACGGCGACCGCGCGAGTACCCGAGCCTGAAGATCCATAAGACGTAAACGATCGGGAACGCAGCCCCGAAGAGAGGAACACTGAGTAACGATGTCCAAGGAGAAGTTCGAGCGCGACAAGCCGCACGTCAACGTCGGCACGATCGGCCACATCGACCACGGGAAGACCACCTTGACCGCCGCGATCACCAAGATCCTGGGCGAGCGCAGCGGCGACGAGGTGAAGAGCTTCGCCGAGATCGACAACGCGCCTGAGGAGCAGGAGCGCGGGATCACGATCGCGACCTCCCACGTCGAGTACCAGACCGAGAACCGGCACTACGCGCACGTCGACGCTCCCGGTCACGCCGACTACGTGAAGAACATGATCACCGG
>CAZARJ010000306.1:0-1617 GCA_964487515.1 uncultured Conexibacteraceae bacterium
GCACCTCGGCCCCGGCGCCGGCCGCGGCGCGCAGGCACTCCAGCGCGTAGCCGGGATCGTCGGCGTAGCCGTCGAAGAAGTGCTCGGCGTCGTAGATCACGCGCTTGCCGGACTCCCGGCAGAAGGCGATCGACTCGGCGATCATCGCCAGGTTCTCCTCGCGCGAGACCCGGGTCACCTTCTCCAGGTGCAGGGCCCAGCTCTTGCCGACCAGGGTGACGACGGGCGCGAAGCAGCCGACCACGGCGCGCAGGCCCGGGTCCTCGGCCGCCTCGCTGCCGCGCCGGCGGGTCATCCCGAAGGCGCAGATCGTCGCCCGCTCGAGCCGCTCTCCCGCCAGCAGCTCGAAGAGCTCGGCGTCCTTGGGGTTGGAGTCGGGGAACCCCGCCTCGATCAGGTCCACGCCGAGCTCGTCGAGGGCGTGGACCACCTGGACCTTCTCCGGCGCCGACAGGGACATGCCCTGACCCTGCATGCCGTCGCGGAGCGTCGTGTCGTAGATCTGAACCTTGCGCAAGGAAATCGTTCCTTCCATTACCGAATTCGCCGGGGCCGCGGGAGCCGTGCCCGGGGGTCCCCCGTCTCGTGCTGGGCCCGTCCTCGCGTGGGATCGGGCAACCGCGCCGCGAAGCTAGGCGGCAGCGGCCCCGGTAATTCGGATTGCGGCACGGACGGCGATTCGGATCACGAGACGACCTTACTCGGTTCCGTCACCGGGTCAAGCCATTCGGCGTACTCCGGCGCCCTCCCGTGCAGCGCGTCCTCGAACTTCGCCGCCAGGGCCGCGGTGATCTCGCCCGGGGCGGGGATCTCGTGATCGTCGATCTCGCGCACCGGGACCAGCTCCGCCGCGGTCCCGGTCAGAAAGATCTCCTCGGCCAGATAGAGCTCCGAGCGCGCGATGTCGCGCTCCACCACCTCGTAGCCGAGGTCGCGGGCGATCTGGATCACCGAGCGCCGGTTGATGCCGTCGAGGATCGATGCGGTGTGCGGCGGGGTGACGAGCTTGCCCTCGCGGACCACGAACACGTTCTCGCCCGAGCCCTCGCAGACCATCCCGCGCTGGTCGAGCAGGATCGCCTCGTCGTAGCCGGAGTTGGCGCTCTCGGTCTTGGCCAGGATCGAGTTCAGGTACTGCCCTGACGCCTTGGCGTGCGGGATCAGGCTCTCGCCGGAGATACGGCGCCAGGACGACACCTTGGCGCGGATCCCGGACCGCTTGCCCTCCTCGCCCAGATAGGCGCCCCAGGCCCAGGTCGCGATGATGACCTCGATCGGGGCGCTCTTCGCGTACAGGCCCATCTCGCCGTAGCCGCGGAAGGCGAGCGGGCGGATGTAGCAGGACGAGAGCCCGTTGCGGCGGATCAGCTCGTTGGTCGCCTCCCGCAGCTCCTCGACGTCATAGGGCAGCGGCAGGTAGTAGAGCTGCGCCGACTTCTCGAGCCGGGCGAGGTGCTCGCGATGGCGGAAGACGGCGGGACCCCTGTCGGTCTCGTAGGCGCGGATGCCCTCGAAGACGCCGGTCCCGTAGTGCAGGCCATGGGAGAGCACGTGAACCTGGGCGTCGTCCCAGGCGACGTACTCCCCGTTCATCCAGATCGTCTCGGCCTTCTCCAT
>CAZARJ010000306.1:1717-2778 GCA_964487515.1 uncultured Conexibacteraceae bacterium
CCTAGAGCGCTGCGAGCACGGCCTCGGTCACCTCGTCCGTGCCGGCGCGCCGCTCGCCCGCCCCGCCGCGGTACAGGTCCGGGGTCCGCAGGCCCTGACCGAGCGCCGCCTCGACGGCGGCCTCGATCCGCTCCGCATCGCCGGCCCGATCGAGGCCGTGGCGGAGCATCATCGCCGCCGAGAGGAAGGTGGCCAGCGGGTTGGCGACGCCCGTGCCGGCGATGTCGGGCGCCGAGCCGTGCACGGGCTCGAAGACCCCGGGACCGTCGGCGCCGAGGCTCGCCGAGGGGAGCATGCCGAGCGAGCCGGTCAGCATCGAGGCCTCGTCGCTGAGGATGTCGCCGAACATGTTCTCGGTCACGATCACGTCGAACTGGGTGGGCTCGGCGACGAGCTGCATCGCCGTGTTGTCGACCAGCAGGTGGTCGAGCTCGACGTCGGGATAGTCGCCGGCCATGCCGCTGATCACCTCTCGCCAGAAGCGCGAGGTCTCGAGCACGTTCGCCTTGTCGACCGACATCACCCGCCCGCCGGAGCCACCGGCGCGCGCCCGGGCGGCCTCGAAGGCGGTGCGCCCGATGCGCTCGACCTCGGCGCGCGAGTAGACGCACTCGTCGAGGGCCGCGTCGGCGCGGCGCTCCTTGCGCCCGAAGTAGATCCCCCCGGTCAGCTCGCGGACGACGAGTAGGTCCGTGCCCTCGATCCGCTCGCGCCGCAGCGGGCTCGCGTCCAGCAGCGCCGCAAAGGGCCGCACGGGACGCAGGTTCGCGTACAGCCCGAGCCCCTTGCGCAGCCCCAGCAGCCCCTGCTCGGGACGCGGCTCGTCGGGGTCGGTCGTGTCCCACTTCGGCCCCCCGACGGCGCCCAGCAGGACGGCGTCGGAGGCGCGGCAGGAGTCCAGCACCTCGTCGGTGAGCGGGCTCCCGGTGGCGTCGATCGAGGCGCCGCCGATCAGCAGCTCCTCGTACTCGAACTCGCCCAGCGCGTCGAGCACCGCCCGCGCCGCCCCGATGATCTCCGGCCCGATCCCATCCCCGGGCAGGACCACGATCCGCTGCTTG
>CAZARJ010000307.1:0-2776 GCA_964487515.1 uncultured Conexibacteraceae bacterium
GCGGTCTGGAAGGCGAGCTCGCGCGCCGGGTCCCAGGGCAGGCCGTAGAGCTCGCGGACGCGAGGCGGCACGCTGCCCAGCAGGATCAGGTTGTGCAGCTCCAGGGCCGGAGCCTCGCGGCGGGGGACGGGGATCCGGAAGGCGACGCCGCGGCCGACGTGGCGGGCCTCCGCGGTCAGCCCCATCTCGTCGCTGGCCAGACGGCCGTCGAACCAGGCGCGGAAGTCGGCCCAGCTCTCCGGCGCGACCTCGGCCGGCATCCCGAACAGCTCACCGAAGCGGACCCAGTCGCGCCAGTAGTCGTCGCGCTCAGGCTCGCTCAGATCGCCGACCAGCAGCTCGTAGATGCGGGCGCCGGAGTCGGCGGCGACCGCCACCGTCCAGAGCATCAGCTCCGGATCGAAGGCCGAGTAGGGGGTGCCGGCGGGATAGCCGCCGCCGTCCTCGGGCAGCTCGCCCTTGACCCGCGAGTGCATCCCCCAGACCACCGTCAGCACGCGGTCGGCCTCCTCGCGGGTGCCGAAGAAGACGGTCTCGAACATCTTGCCGGTCGCGGCGAGGCGCTTGAAGGGGCGGTCGCGGTAGCGGGAGTGCAGCGCCGTGCCGACGTAGTTGCGGGCGTCGAGCGCGCCGACCAGCAGCGCGCGCTGCCCGTACATCAGGCCGACCACACGCTCGCCCTGCACGCGGCGCAGGACCGACTTGCCACGGGGGAAATAGCCGTCCGGCATCAGATGACAGGGTATCGCGGCGCGCCGCCGCCCGGTCCCCCTCGGCCCGCGGCGTTACTTCCCGGCCAGCTCGCGGCGCAGGATCTTCCCCGACGCCGACTTCGGGATCGCCTCGATGCGCTCGATCAGCCGCAGGCGCTTCTGCGGCGAGACCTGCCCGGCCACGAAGTCGAACAGCTCCTCGTCGCTCACGTCCCCGGAGCAGACCACGAACGCCTTCGGCAGCTCCCCGGCGGACTCGTCGGGGACCCCGATCACGGCGCAGTCGGCGACCTTCGGATGGGTGATCAGCACCGCCTCGAGCTCCGCCGGCGGGACCTGGAAGCCGTTGTACTTGATCAGCTCCTTGAGCCGGTCGACGATCGTGTAGTAGCCGTCGCCGTCGACCTGGGCGATGTCGCCGGTGTGCAGCCAGCCGTCGGCGTCCAGCGTGGCGTCGGTGGCTTCGCTGTTGTTCAGGTAGCCGGCCATCACCTGCGGGCCGCGAACCCAGAGCTCGCCGCGCTTGCCGTCGGCGCCGGTCTCCGGATCGACCAGCCGCACCTCGGTGCCCGGCACGGGCAGTCCGATCGTCCCGTCCTTGACCTTGCCCTCCTCGAGCGGGGAGACGTGCGTGACCGGGCTCGTCTCGGTCATCCCGTAGCCCTGGACGGTCATGCAGCCGACGCGCTCGGCGACCGCGCGCGTGAGCTCGGGACCCAGCGGGGCGGCGCCGGAGAGGATCAGCCGCAGGCTCGAGAGGTCGGCGGCGTCCACGGCCGGGTGCTTGGCGAGCGCGAGCGCGATCGGGGGGACGATGTTGGCCAGGGTCACGCCGTGCTCGCCGATCAGCCCCAGGAACTGGTCGAGGTCGAAGCGCGGCATCGTGACCACGCAGGCGCCCTCGCGCAGGCTCAGGTTCATGATCACCGTCTGCCCGTAGATGTGGAAGAAGGGCAGCACCCCGATCATCACGTCGTCGGGCGTGACCTCGAAGGTCCGGTCGATCTGCACCACGTTGGCGACCAGGTTGCGGTGCGTGAGCATCACGCCCTTGGGCAGACCCGTGGTGCCGCTCGAGTACGGCAGGACGGCGAGGTCGCGCCCGGGGTCGATCTCGACCTCCGGCGGCTCGGCGCCCTGTGCCAACAGCTCGGCCAGCGACGCCTCGCCGCCGGGTCCCTCGCCGACGACGATGACCTCCTCCACGCCCGCCTGCGTGGCCGCCTCGCGAGCGGTCTCGAGGAACGGCGCCACGGTGAAGAGGAGCTTCGCACCCGAGTCGCTGAGCTGGTGGGCGAGCTCGCGCGGGGTGTAGAGGGGGTTGGCGGTCGTGTTCACGGCGCCGGCGCGCAGCACGCCGTGGAAGATGAGCGCGTACTCGGGCAGGTTCGGCATGTAGATCGCGACCACGTCCCCCTTCTCGACGCCGCGCGCGGCCAGGGCGCCGGCGAGGGCGTCGACGCCGCGGGCCAGCTCCCCGTAGCTCAGCGCCCGGCCGCTCGGGCCGTCGATCAGCGCGGGCGCATCGCCGCGCTCGGCGGCGCCGGAGAGGGCGAAGCTGGCCAGGTCGGTATCCGGGATCTCAAGGACGGGGGTGGCGGACACGGCGACTTCTCCTCCGATCGTGGGCCTACCGGCCGAGCCTACCGCCTGCGATGGTCCCCGGGGGCGTTTTCACGCGGCGGCTCCGGCGGGCCGGGGAGCCGATCGGGGCGCCGGCTGGCTGCGTCGGGGAGCCCGGGCATTGGTAGCCTTAAACGTCTCAGTTTCTTGCAGATCTATGGGCGGGGGCCCCAAGAGAGGATCATCTATGACGGGGACCCTGATGATGAACGACGCCCTGGATGAGAAGCTCATCCGCGTTCGCGACGCGGTGCTGCGGCGCAGCCCGGCGGAGCCCGAGTTCCAGCAGGCCGTGGGCAGCGTCCTGATCAGCCTCTCGCCGGTCATCGAGCAGCGCCCGGAGTTCCTCAAGGCGCGGCTTCTGGAGCGGATCTGCGAGCCCGAACGGCAGATCATCTTCCGGGTGCCCTGGATCGACGACGACGGCGAGGTCCAGGTCA
>CAZARJ010000308.1:0-2772 GCA_964487515.1 uncultured Conexibacteraceae bacterium
GTAGAGGCGCTCCCAGGGCAGGTGCCGCAGGCCGGGGCCGGAGGTCGAGCCGAAGGAGAGATCCCAGCGGGCGGGGGGCGAAGCGTCGATGCGGCCGCGCGTGCCGCGGGGCCCGAGGGCCGAGCCGCCCGCGGCCCCGTCGTCGGGACCGGTGGCGCCGGCCCGGTCCTCGTCCGCACCCCCCGCGCCCAGCTCGATCCACACCTCCCCCGGCTCCCCGCTCCGCGGCGCCGGCCAGGTCTGCTTCGTCGCGTGCGGGACGCCGTCGCCGGTCCAGAGCGTGCACCAGGCGCTGCCCCGATCCGGTCGCCCGGGGGTGCGCTGGATCGTGTGCCGCAGCCAGATCGCGGCGCCGCTCGCCGGGTCGACGGCGCGCAGGAACAGCGACTCGTACAGCGGGCGGTCCGGGGGCGCGGAGGGCCAGCGGACCTGCGGGGCGGCGCCCAACATCCCGGCGGGGTTCATCGCCGGGCCCGCCTGCGGCCGTGGCGGGCGCCCAGCCACGCCCAGAGCGGATAGGTGGCCAGGCCCGCGCCGGCCAGCAGGTGGCCGAGCGGGCCGATCCCGGCGGCGTCGATCCGCAGCACGCCGGAGTTCACCATCCAGTCGCGGCCGCTCCGCGCCCGGCAGAGCCGCCAGATCGGGCGCGTCCAGGGCCGGTTCAGATAGAGCGGCACGCTGACGGCGAGAAAGCCCGCCGCCACACCGGTGGCGAGCGCCTCGGCGGCGTCGGGGTCGTCGGTGGCCGCGGCGAGGCGGCGACCGGACAGATACAGGGCGGGGGCGTCGATCAGAAACGACATCGGGTCTCCTTCGTCGGTCGGGGCGCGGGCAGCTCGAGCAGATGCCGGGCCAGCCGCAGGGCCAGGGCGGTGATCGTCAGCTGCGGATTGACCCCGAGCGTGGCCGGCAGCGCGCTGGCGTCGGAGACGTAGACCGCCTCGGTCCCGCGCACGCGCAGGCTCGGGTCGAGGACGCCGTCGGCCGCCGCCGCGGCCGGCCGGGCGCTGCCGTGGGGATGGAACGCCATCAGCCGCAGCGCCGCGGCGGAGGCGGGGCTGGCGTCCAGCGGACCCAGGTCGCCGTCGCGCAGGGGCGGGACCCCGGCGATCGGCGGCACGACCTCGCGGGCCCCGGCCGCGAACCACAGCTCGGCCAGCCGGGCGATCCCGAAGCGGATCGCGTCACGGTCGGCGGGGTGCAGGTCGTAGCGGACGGCCGGGTGGCGCCGCGAGCCGATCCCCACCTCGCGCACGCGGCCGACCGGGCGGTCGCCGATCATCAGCCCGAACTGGGCCCAGCGGCGGCGCTCGCGCATCGCGGCGTGGTGCCCGCCCCCGCGCAGCGGCAGGGTGAAGGCGAAGTACTCCGGCGGCCCGGCGATCCCCTCCAGGGTCACGCCGCGGTCGGCGAAGCGGTCGATCCCGTAGGACTGCGGGATCCCGCGGTGGCCGTCGACGATCTCGTCGTCGAAGCGCGCCGCGACGCCGGTGGCCGGATGGATCGCCAGGTGCCGGCCCAGGTGCGGGTTGCCGCGCGCCAGCCCGCTGCGCCGCAGCAGGCCCGGGGTGAGCAGCGCGCCGCAGCCGACCACGACGCGCTCGGCCTCGATCCTGATCCGCCCGCCGTCCCCGTCGCGGGCGTGGACGACGATCCGCCGCCCTCCGCGCGCAAAGCTCGACGGCCGGCCACGGCGCCGAGCCCCGGGCCGCGCCCGCCGGGGGCGCGCGGGAGCCTCGATCCCCTCCACCCTGGTGCCCGCCAGCAGGTGGGCGCCCGCCGCCAGCGCGGCGTCGATCCAGGCCAGGCCGGCGTGGCGCTTGGCGCCGGTCGGGCAGCCGAACACGCAGCGGCCGCTGCCCCGGCATCCGGTGGCGTTGCGGGGCAGCCACTCGCCGTCCCAACCGAGGCGGTCGGCGCCCCGCTTGGCGAGGTGAGCGTTGCGGCCGGCGACCTCCGCCGACGCCGGGGCGACCCCGAGCGCGGTCGCGGCCTCGTCCAGGTAGGGACGCAGCTCCGCCGCCCGCAGCTCCTCCAGGCCGAGCCGGTCCGCCCATCCGTCCATGGTCTCGTCGGCGGGCCGCAGGCACGTTCCCGAGTTGATGGCGCTCGTGCCGCCGACGACCTTTCCGAGCGGGACCGGGATCGAGGGCGTCCCGACCGTCACCGTCTGGCCGCCGTCGCGGTAGAGGCCGGCGAAGGCGTCGATCGGCCGCGCGGCGGCGGTGGCGAGGTCCACCCGCGCGCCCTCCTCGACCACCACGACCTCCTGCCCGGCCTGCGCGAGCCGGCAGGCCACCGGCGCCCCGCCCGGCCCGGTCCCGATCACGCAGGTGCCGGTGGCGATCGCGCGGCTCATCGTCCCTCGCCCGCCTCGATCCGGGCCAGGGTCGCGAGCACCCGCGGGTCGCTCCAGTAGGCGAGCACGGCGATCCGCCCGAGCGCGTCGAGGCCGGCATCGAGCGCCGGGAACCGCCGTCCCCAGCGCTGGAGCAGCTCGAGCCGGCGCGCGCGGGAGAGGCCGGCGAAGCCGATCCGCGGATGCCCGCGCCGCGCGAGCACGTCCATGGCGACCAGCGCCCAGCGGACCAGCAGCCGCTGGGCGGCCGGGGCGACCCGCAGCCAGCGGCCGGCGTCGCGGCGCATCGCGGTCTCCGCCGGCGCCGGAAAGGGGGGAGCGGGGGCGGCGAGCGCGTCCGCCAGGGCCTCCAGGACGGCGCCGCTGCGCCGGCCGATCGCGGCCGGGGAGACCCGGCAACGCGCCGTCCGCGT
>CAZARJ010000309.1:0-2748 GCA_964487515.1 uncultured Conexibacteraceae bacterium
CGGCGCCGAACATCGCCATCGCGTGCGAGTCGCCGAACAGGACCACCGTCTTGCGGGCGCGCGGGTTACCGAAGACGCAGTTCCCGGACTCGGTCGCGAAGGGCTCGATCATGCAGCCCTGCTCCCAGACGTCGCCGCGGTCTCCACGCGCGTCGGCCCCGGTGGGCCGTGGGTGGATGGCCTTGGCGCTCGCCTGCAACTCGGGGCGGTGCAGCTTCGACGCGCCGACGACCTTCGACTCGGGGAGCTTCGGCGGCTTCTGGGCCGCGGCCCCGACCGCCACCACCGTCGTCACCGACGCCACCATGCAGCTCGCCCCGACGGCGATCGCGCGGCGCGGGATCCGGGTCAGGCTGCGCGAGTAGCGGATGGGCTGCCCGATCAGGTGGTGGGAGATCGCCGCCGGGACGACGGCGGCGTAGACGAGGATCGTCATGCCCACGTAGCTCAGCGTGCCGAGCTGCGCGATGCCGAGGATCATGATCGGGTAGTGCCACAGATACCAGGCGTAGGAGAGGCCGCCGACGTAGACGACCGGCCGCAGCTCGAGCAGCCGCTGCGGCAGCGACCTGTAGGCGCCGGAGCCGGCGACGATCAGCGCCGCCGTGGCGAGCACCGGGATCAGACCGGCCACCCCCGGGTAGATGGTCCGGGGGGTCAGGGTGAGCACCGCGTAGACGATCGCCGCGAGCGCGGCCAGCGAGAGGCCCAGGCACCAGCGGGGGCTCAGCCTGGGCATCGGGATCAGCGCCAGCAGCGCCCCCGCGGCGATCTGCCAGGCCCGGGTGAGGGTCGAGAAATAGGCCTCGTTCGGGGACTCGGCGGAGTAGCGGAGGCTGTAGAGGAAGGAGAGCACGAAGATCGCGGCGACGAGCGGCAGCAGGGTCGCCCGCACGCCCCGGGCGCCGCCGCGGCGGCCGCGGAACCAGAGCACGGCGAAGACCACCAGCGCCCAGACGAGGTAGAACTGCTCCTCGATCGACAGCGACCAGTAGTGCATCACCGGGCTCGCCGCCGACTCGGGCCCGAAGTAGTCGACCGATTGGGCCGCGAAGCGCCAGTTGACGACGTGCAGCGCCGCCCCGAGGATGTCCCCGGAGAGGATGCCGCTGTCGGCCGCCGGCAGCACCAGGCTGCCGAGCACCATCGTCACGATGAGGACCAGGGTCGCCAGCGGCAGCAGGCGCTTGGCCCGCTGCGCGTAGAAGCGGCGCAGCGAGATCGTCCCCGTCCGCTCGACCTCGACCACGAGCAGGCCGGTGATCAGAAAGCCCGAGATGACGAAGAACATGTCCACGCCGATGAATCCCCCCGCGAACAGGGGGACCCCCCCGTGGCAGAGCAGCGCGAGCATGAGCGCGAACGCCCTGATGCCCTCGATGTCGGCCCGGAAGCGGAGCCGCGGCGCCCCTGAGCCCCGCGGGCGTGGGTCTGCTTTGTCGGTCGGCCCGGAGGCCCCCGGCGAATGCATTGATCCGATTCTAATCATTTCCTCACAGTTGTCCCGGACCCTCCTTAACACGACGCCGAGGGCCCCGGAACACGACGCCGAGGGCCCCGAAACCGGCATCCTTCGCCCATGAACTTCGTCGAGGACGTACTCGGTGCATACCCGGCTGCGCGCCCCGCACTCGTCACGATCGACGCGGACGGCTCACGCTACGTGTGGGGCTTCGGGGAGCTGATCGCGCGCAGCGCGGGGCTCGCCGGTGCCCTCGAGGCGCGCGGGGTGCGGCGCGGGGACGTCGTCATGACCCTGATCGGCAACCGCGCCGAGTGGGTGCTCTCGCTGCTCGCCTGCTTCCGGATCGGCGCCGTCGCGCTGCCCTGCAACACGCAGCTGCGACCGCGTGATCTGAAGCTGCGCTGCGGCGTCGCCGAGCCGCGGCTGGCGATCGGCGAGGAAGAGCTGCTGGAGCGGCTGCCGGGCGGCATCGCGACGCTCGGCCTTGAGGAGATGCAGCTGATCCTCGACGAGGAGCGCCCGCAGGAGCCGCCCTCGGAGGCCGCCGAGCTGAGCCCCTCCGACCCGGCCCTGATCGTCTTCACCTCGGGGACGACGGGCGAGGCGCGGGCGGCCGTGCACGCCCAGTCCTACCTCTTCGGACAGCGCCTGCAGGCCGAGCACTGGCTCGGCGCGCGTCCGGGTGAGCTGTGCTGGTGCACGGCGGCCACGGGCTGGTCCAAGTCGGCCCGCAACACCTTCATCGCGCCCTGGCTGTGCGGGGCCGCCGGCCTGCTCGTCGAGGGCCGCTTCGAGCCCGCCGAACGCCTCCAGATCTGCGCCCGCGAGGGCGTCAACGTGCTCTGCCAGGCGCCAACCGAGTACCGGATGCTGGCCAAGCGCACCGAGCTGCGCCCGCTCCCCGGACTGCGGCGCATGGTCTCCGCCGGCGAGGCGCTCAACCCGGAGGTGATCCGGGCCTTCCGCGAGCGGGTCGGGCTCGCGATCCACGACGGCTACGGACAGACCGAGACCGGCGCGCTCACCGGGGCGCTCTCGGGCGAGGCGCCGCGGCCGGGATCGATGGGCAGGCCACTGCCCGGCGTCGAGCTGCGGATCGCCGGCGGGGAGCTACAGCTACGGCCGGAGAGCTGTCCCACGTTCTTCAGCCACTACATCGGCTCCGAGCCGTTCCGGGGCGAGTGGTGGCGCACCGGCGATCTGGTCAGCGAGGACGAGGACGGCTACCTCTGGTTCGAGGGCCGCGCCGACGACGTGATCGTCTCCTCCGGCTACCGGATCGG
>CAZARJ010000310.1:0-2746 GCA_964487515.1 uncultured Conexibacteraceae bacterium
TCGAGAACATCTTGTTGAAGCTGATCCAGGCCGCCGACTACGACGTCAAGAAGGCGGAGACCGGGATCATCTACATCGACGAGATCGACAAGATCACGCGCAAGGCCGACAACCCGTCGATCACGCGCGACGTCTCCGGCGAGGGGGTGCAGCAGGCGCTGCTGAAGATCCTCGAGGGCACGACCGCATCGGTGCCGCCGCAGGGGGGCCGCAAGCATCCCCACCAGGAGTTCCTGACCGTCGACACCACGAACATCCTCTTCATCTGCGGCGGCTCGTTCGCCGAGCTGGACCGGGTGATCGAGCAGCGCATCGGCGCCAACGGGATCGGCTTCGGCTCCTCGATCGTCTCCAAGGAAGAGCGCGACATCGGCGAGATCTTCGCCAACGTGCTCCCCGAGGACCTGATGGAGTTCGGGCTGATCCCCGAGTTCATCGGCCGCCTGCCGGTGCTGGCCTCGATCAACCAGCTGCGGCGCGAGGATCTGATCACGATCCTGACCGAGCCCCGCAACGCGCTCACCAAGCAGTTCCAGCGCCTGTTCGCCTTCGACGACATCGAGCTCGTCTTCGCCCCCGACTCGCTGGCGGCGATCGCCGACCGGGCGATCGAGCGCGAGACCGGCGCCCGCGGCCTGCGCTCGATCATCGAGGAGACGCTGATGGACGTCCAGTTCGAGCTGCCCTCGCGGCGCGACGTGCGCAAGTGCGTGGTCACGCGGGAGACGATCGAGCGCGGCCGCCCGCCGACCCTGGTGACCGAGGCGGCCCCGCCCGAGGCGCCGGACGCCGGTCCCGCCGAGCTGGGCGAGGAAGCCGGCTAGGCCGGCCGGCGCGCCCCGCCGGCAGGCGCCGTTCCGGGCCGCTGGGGCGATCCACGTCGGTATCCCGACGCAGCGCTCCCCGGTGGAGCGCTGCCCGCCGATGGCGATCGGGCCCGCGAGGCTAAGATCGCCGCTCCATGGATCAGGAGCGACGCGAGCGACTCGAGGGCACGACCCGCTACGACCCGACCGCGGTCGAGGGCCGGATCTTCGCGCGCTGGCAGGAGGGCGGCTACTTCACGCCGGAGGCCGAGGGGACCGCCGGGGAGAGCTTCTCGGTCGCGATCCCGCCGCCCAACGTGACCGGCTCGCTGCACATGGGGCACGGGCTCAACAACACGATCCAGGACGTGCTCGTGCGCCGTGCGCGCATGCAGGGGCGGCGCGTCAAGTGGATCCTGGGCACCGACCACGCGGGGATCGCGACCCAGTCGGTGGTCGAGAAGGAGCTGCGCGCCGAGGGCATCGACCGCCACGAGCTGGGCCGCGAGCGATTCGTCGAACGGGTCTGGGAGTGGCGCGAGCGCTACGGCGGCGAGATCGTCAACCAGCTCAAGCGCCTCGGCGCCTCCGCCGACTACGCCAACGAGCGCTTCACCCTCGACGACGGCTACGCGGCCGCCGTGCGCAAGGTCTTCGTCGCCCTGTTCGACCGCGGCCTGATCTACCGCGACAACTACATGGTCAACTGGGACCCCGGCTCGCGCTCGGCGATCAGCGACCTCGAGGTCGAGAACCGCGAGGTCACCGACACGATGTACTCGATCGACTACCCGCTGGAGGGCTCCGACCGGGTGCTCACCGTCGCCACCGTGCGGCCGGAGACGATCCTGGCCGACGTGGCGATCGCCGTGCACCCCGAGGACGAGCGCTATCGCGACCTGATCGGCTCGCACTGCGTGCTGCCGCTGGTCGGCCGCCGGCTGCCGGTGATCGGCGACGAGTACGTGGACCGCGAGTTCGGGACCGGGGCGCTCAAGATCACCCCCGGCCACGACGTCAACGACTTCGAGATCGGCCGCCGCCACGGGCTCGAGGAGATCTCGGTGATCGGCGAGGACGGGCGCCTCAACGCCGCCGCCGGCGAGGCCTACGAGGGGCTGACCGCGGCCGAGGCGCAGGAGCGGATCGTCGCCGACCTGCGCGCGGCGGGGCGGCTCTCCGGCGAGCGGCCCTACGAGCACTCGGTCCCCTTCTCGCATCGCTCCGGGCAGCGGATCGAGCCCCTGATCAGCCTGCAGTGGTTCTGCCGCATGGACGAGCTCGCGGCGCCCGCGATCGAGGTGGTGCGCGAGGGCCGGGTCCGCTTCACGCCCGAGCGCTGGGGCCGCGTCTACATCGACTGGATGGAGGGCATCCGGCCCTGGTGCGTGTCGCGGCAGCTCTGGTGGGGTCACCAGCTGCCGGTCTGGTACTGCGACGCCTGCGAGGAGACGATCGTCGCCGAGCGCGAGCCGGAGCGCTGCGGCGCCTGCGACGGGCCGCTGCGCCGCGACCCCGACGTGCTCGACAGCTGGTTCTGATCCGCGCTGTGGCCCTTCGCGACGCTCGGCTGGCCCGAGTCGACGCCCGAGCTGCGCGCCTTCTACCCCACCGACGTGCTGGTCACCGCTCGCGACATCATCTACCTCTGGGTCGCGCGGATGATCATGTCCGGGCTCGAGTTCCTCGGCGAGCCGCCCTTCCGCGACGTCTACATCAACTCGGTGATCCAGGCCCCGGACGGGCGGCGGATGTCGAAGAGCCTCGGCACCGGGATCGACCCCCTGGAGCTGATCGAGTCCCACGGCGCCGACGCGCTCCGCTTCGGCCTGCTGGCGATGTCCTCGAGCCAGGACGTGCGCTTCTCGGAGGCCAAGGTCCAGCAGGGGCGCGACCTCGCGAACAAGCTCTGGAACGCCTCCCGGCTGATCCTCCTGAAC
>CAZARJ010000311.1:0-2743 GCA_964487515.1 uncultured Conexibacteraceae bacterium
TTTCCCCTACACTGCCGCGTCCCGAAGCCGAAGACCGCCGGCGGGGCGATAGCCCCGTAACCGCCCTCGGGGGCGTGGCCGGCGCAGGCGGAGCTCCGATCGCATCGTCCGAGCCCGCCTGCCGCGGGCTCTTCGTCGCTCAGGGACCAACTTCGAACGACCGGAAAGCGGCGACAGATGGACAGAAGCGAGAAGGAAGCAGCGGTCAAGGAGATCGGCGCCGGGCTCGAGCGCGCCTCGGCCGTGTTCGCCGTCGACTATCGCGGCATCTCCGTGCCCCAGGCCGCCGAGCTGCGGGCCAGGCTGAACGAGGCGGACGCTTCGTTCAACGTCGTCAAGAACCGGCTCGCGAAGCGCGCCACCGAGGGCGCCGGGGCGGCACAGCTCGATGAGCACCTGAGCGGCCCGACCGCGCTCACGTTCGTGAACGGGGATGCGGTGCTCGCCGCGAAGGCGATCTCCGACTTCAGCAAGGAGCATGGCGTCCCGACCTACAAGGGCGGCCTCATGGACGGCGCCGCGCTCGACCCCGATCAGTTCAAGTCGATCGCGGCGCTGCCCGGGGTGGACGTGCTGCGCGGCCGGCTCGTCGGCATGGCGGCCAGCCCGCTGACCGGGATCGTCCGCAGCATGAACGGCCTGCTCTCCGGCCTCGCCTCGCAGCTCGGGCAGGTCGCCGAGCAGGGCCTCGTCGGCGGCGATGCTCCGCCGGAGGCGGAGGGCGACGGGGCCGAAGCGGAGGGCGACGGGGCCGACGAGGCGAAGGGCGACGCCGACGCGAAGGACGACGACACGAAGGACGCCGCCGACACGAAGGGCGCCGCCGACGCGAAGGGCGAGGGCGAGGCCGAGCCCGACGCCGACGCCGGGGCGGAGGCCGCTGCGGGCGACGCTGGTGCGGAGGCCGATGCCGGGGCGGGCGGCGACGACGCGGAGGCAGAGGCCTCCAGCGCGGACGAGACGACTTCTGAGACTGACGACCAGACCTCCGACGATGCCGAAGAGGCCGCCGGGGACGACAAGGAGGACGACTGAAGATGGCCGACACGCTGACGACCGAGAAGTGGATCGAGGAGCTGAAGAGCATCTCCGTGCTCGAGCTCTCGGAGCGAATCAAGGCGCTCGAGGAGGAGTTCGGGGTCTCCGCGACCGCGGTCGCCGCCGCGGCTCCCGCCGCCGCGGCGGGCGGTGACGGCGCCCCCGCCGAGGAGGAGAGCAGCACGGTGGACGTCGTGCTGACCGCCGCCGGCGACAAGAAGATTCAGGTGATCAAGGCCGTCCGGGCCGCCACCGGGCTCGGCCTCAAGGAGGCCAAGGCCGTCGTCGACGGCGCGCCCGGCCCGGTCAAGGAGGGCATCGATCGCGAGGAGGCCGAGAAGCTCAAGGCCGACCTCGAGGAGGCCGGGGGCTCGGTCGAGCTCAAGTAGCGGGCCCAGGGCCCTTCAGCCCCGGCTGCCGGCCACGTCGCGGGCCCCGCGGCGTGGCCGGAAACGAGCGCGGCCGGACAGCTTTGTTATATTTGCTCGTCGCGCCGGCTCTCCTCGCTGCCTCGCTCTGCCCGGTTACGAGTCGCGTGCGTTCCGACCATCCCGAGACCTCCCTAGGAGTCGCCCAAGTTGGCCCCTTCCCACGCTGCTGCCCGTAGGACGTTTTCCCGCCTCAAGACCCCGCTCGACGTACCCAATCTGATCGATATCCAGCGCCGCTCCTTCGAGCGGCTCACGGATGTCAAGGACGGGATGCTTCGCGAGACCATCGACGACGTCTCGCCGATCACCGACTACACCGGCAACCTGGGGATCGTCTTCGGGGACTTCCGGTTCGAGGAGCCCCAGAGCTCGATCGCCGAGTGCCGCGAGAAGGACATCACCTACTCGCGACCGCTCAACGTCGAGATCGCGTTCCAGAATCGCGACACGGGCGAGATCCGCGAGCAGACCGTGTTCATGGGCGACTTCCCGTGGATGACCCCGCGCGGCACGTTCATCATCAACGGCACCGAGCGCGTCGTCGTCACCCAGCTCGTCCGCTCCCCGGGCGCCTACGTGATGGCCCCCAAGGATCGCGAGAAGCAGGTCTTCATCGCCAACCTGATGCCGGCCCGCGGCTCCTGGCTGGAGCTCGAGATCGACAAGAAGGGCCGCGTCTACGCGCGCATCGATCGCAAGCGCAAGCTCCCGGTCACCGTGCTGCTGCGCGCGATGGGCTTCGTCACCGACGAGCAGCTGCTGGAGATGTTCGACAACTCCGTCTACATCCGCCACACGATCGCCGGCGACACCGAGGCGACCCGGACCGAGGAGGGCGCCCTGATCGAGCTGTTCAAGAAGCAGCGCCCGGGCGAGCCGCCCTCGGTCGAGGCGGCGACCGCGCTGCTCGAGCAGCTCTTCTTCGATCCCAAGCGCTATGACCTGACCGCGGTCGGCCGCTACAAGCTGAACGCGCGCCTCGATCTCGACATCGACCTCGAGACCCGCACCCTGACGAAGGACGACATCGTCGCCCTGATCAAGGAGCTCGTCTCGCTGCCGAAGCTGCTCGGGATCCCGGAGGAGATCGACGAGGAGAACCCGATCAAGGACTACGCCGCCGAGGCTCTGACCTACGGCCGCGAGCCCGTCGCCGACCACCTCGACGAGTACGAGCACTTCGGCAACCGGCGCCTGCGCACGGTCGGCGAGCTGATCCAGGAGGCGTTCCGCATCGGCCTCTACCGGATGGAGCGGGTCGTCCGCGAGCGGCT
>CAZARJ010000312.1:0-2742 GCA_964487515.1 uncultured Conexibacteraceae bacterium
CCGCCGCGGGGAGCTGGAGCGCGCCGCCGCGGGGCTCGGGGCGGGCGCCGCGCGGCGCGCCGCCGAGGAGGCGATGGCGAGCCGGCGCCGGCTGCGCGTGAACGTGAACGAGGAGCTGGCGCTGGATGCGCTCTTCCACCGCGCCCGGTCGCTGCTTGGCGGAAGCGTCCCGGTGGACTAGAAAGTCGCCATGGCGCGGACGCCTCCCAGCCGAACCGGCCCGGCCCCCCCGGAGCTCCCGGTCACCGCCGAGGGCCCCGCCCTGCGGCCGATCCGCCGCCGCCGGCCCTTCGGGGTGCGGCTCTGGCTGGCGCTGATGTTCGCGGCGATCGGGACGCTCACAGGGGCGACCGTCTACATCGTCGTCGCAGGCTCCAGCGAGAGCGCCGCCGAGAGCCGCATCGCCGATCTCGCGGTGGGCCGCACCCTGCGCCTGCGCGAGCAGATCACCAACGAGCTTCCGAGCGGCCGGATGACGAAGAAGAACGCCCCCTCGGCGGCGCTCAACCAGGCCCAGGCCAGCGAGGGCTTCCGCGCCTGGCTTGTCGATGTGGGCAGCCCCGGGCGGCCGCCCGGGGTGGTCAGCTCCAAGGTCGTCAACGGGCGGCGCTTCGTCGAGGTCCCGGGGCACGAAGAGGCCGTCGGGGAGGCGCTCGACGGGAACCTGTACGTGAACTCCGACCTCCCCGACAACCAGACGGTGGTCGCCGTGCAGCTCGTCAGCATCAACGGGGTCCAGGGGGCGCTGCTGACCAGCTCCGACCGGCCCGAGGAGGTGCAGTCGGCGCTCCGCGCGCTCGCCGGCCAGCGGCTCACGGCGCTGGCGATCGCGGTCGTCGTCGCGGCCCTGATCGGCTTTCTGGTCGCGAGCCTGATCACGACCCGGGTGAAGCGCCTCGCATCCGCCGCGGGCCGGCTCGCATCGGGACATCTGGACACCGAGATCAATCCCAGCGGCAGGGACGAGATCGGCGATCTGGGCCGGACCCTGGACTCGATGCGGGTCGCGCTCGCCGAGACCTTCGACGCGCTCTCCTCCGAGCGCGACCGGCTGGCGGCGATCTTCACCTCCCTGGACGAGGCGGTGATCGTCGTCGACCCCGACGGGGACGTGCGCTTCGCCAACCCGGCGGCGGGCGAGCTGATCGGGGACGACGGCGCCGTGGTCGAGGCGCTTCGACCCTGGGTCCGGCGCGCCACGCACCGCGGCAGCGCCGAGAGCGACCACGTCGCGATCGGCAACCGCGTCTTCGCGATCGGCGCCCGCTACCTGCCCGCCGAGCGCTCCGTGCTGCTCGTCGTCCGCGACCGCACCGACGAGCTGCGCCGCGACGAGGCGGAGCGCGAGTTCGTCTCCAACGCCGCGCACGAGCTGCGCAACCCGATCGCCGGCATGTCGGGGGCGATCGAGGTGCTGCGCTCCGGGGCCAAGGACGATCCCGAGGCGCGCGAGCACTTCCTCGACCGGCTCGCCACCGACGTCGATCGGGTCAGCCGCCTGACCCGGGCCCTGCTCACCCTGGCCCGCATGGAGTCGATCGGGGAAGGGGAGGCGGACGTGGTCGGGGTCGACCACGCGATCGAGGAGGCGATCGCCGCCACCGAGGCCCCACCGGACGTCGAGCTGCGCACCGAGCTGGCCCCGAACCTGACCGCGAAGGGAGACCGCGTGCTGCTGCGGCAGGTGCTGATCGGCCTGCTCACGAACGCGTACAAGCACACTCCCGCCCCGGGCGTCGTTACGCTTCGGGCGCGCCCGGAGGGCGATGAGCGGATCTTGATCGAGGTGAGCGACACGGGAGCGGGAATCCGGGCCGACGAGCAGGCCCGCGTGTTCGAGCGCTTCTACCGGGGCAGCGGCTCGCTCGAGCGCGAGGGATTCGGCCTCGGGCTCGCGATCGCCAAGCGCATGGTGGACGTGATGGGCGGCGAGATCGACGTCACCTCCGAGGAGGGGCGCGGCAGCACCTTCCGGATCGTCCTCGACGCGGTGGCCCCGAGCTCCACCCCGATCGCATGAGGGCCGCCCCGAGGAGCTCCGAGCGGTGAGCAGCGGTCGCATCCTGGTCGCCGACGACGAGCCCTCGGTCCGCGAGTCGGTCGGCTACGCGCTCGAGCAGGAGGGCTTCGACGTCACGATCGCCGTCGACGGCGACGACGCCGACGCCAAGCTCGGCAGCGGCGACGTCCCCTTCGACCTGCTGGTCCTCGACATCATGATGCCGGGGCGCAGCGGCCTCGACCTCTGCCGCGACGTGCGCGGGCGCAGCCCGGTGCCGATCATCCTGCTGACCGCGAAGGACGCCGAGGTCGACAAGGTGGTCGGCCTCGAGGTGGGCGCCGACGACTACGTCACCAAGCCGTTCAGCGTCCGCGAGCTGCTCGGCCGCGTCCGGGCCCTGCTGCGCCGCCGCGAGCTCGACCGGGCCACGGTCTCCGACGGTGGCGGCAAGTCGATCGACGCCGGCGACGTCTCGATCGACCTCGCCCGCCATCTGGTCACGGTCCGCGGCGAGCCGGTCAACCTGACCCGCTCCGAGTTCCAGGTCCTGCGGCTGCTCGCCGAGGCTCCAGGGCAGGTGTTCAGCCGCCGCGAGATCATGGAGGAGCTCTGGCAGTCGGAGTTCTCCGGCGATGTCCGCGCCTGCGACGTCCACATCTCGAACCTGCGCCAGAAGATCGAGCGCGACCCGCAGGAGCCCGAGCTCGTCGTCACCGTGCGCGGGATCGGCTACAAGCTCC
>CAZARJ010000313.1:0-2738 GCA_964487515.1 uncultured Conexibacteraceae bacterium
TGGCGCGAGCAGGCGGGCTCGAAGCTGCCGATCGTGGCCTTCATGGCCGGCCGCTTCATGGACGACGAGGAGATGCAGGGGATGAGCTTCGGCCACGCGGGCACGATCGTGGAGGGCGTCGAGGACTCCGCGACGGAGAAGATCGCCCGCCTCGAGGCCGCCGGGATCCCGGTCGTCGAGCGCATCGACGAGATCCCCGAGCGGGTCAAGGAGGCGCTGGGACGATGAGCGAGCCGCTGCACGGGATCTTCATCGAGGTCGAGGTCGACGAGGCGATCGCCGGCGACGCCGAGCTCGCGGCGAAGCTCGAGGAGGTCTGCCCGGTCGACATCTTCAGCGCCGCGGAAGGCCGCGTCGGCATCGTGCGCGAGAACCTCGACGAGTGCGTGCTCTGCGGCCTCTGCCTGGACGCGACCCCCGGCGGGGGCGTGACCGTGCGCAAGCTCTACGACGGCACCACGCTCAGCCGTTGAGCCAACGGTCGCTCCAGCTCCTGTTGCTGCCTCTCGCCGTGCTCGCGGGCGCGGTCGGGCTCGCCGCCTGCGGGGACTCGTCGGGCCCCGGCAGGCCCGACGCCGCCAAGGGCGCGCCCAACTTCGTCGTGATCACGATCGACGACGCGACCCTCGACCAGGTCAACGAGACGACGATGCCGACGGCGATGCGCGAGCTGGCCGGCGCCGGGACGACGTTCAGCAACTTCATCGTGCCGATGCCGCTCTGCTGCCCCTCCCGCGCCGCCTACCTGACCGGGCAGTACGGCCACAACAACGGCGTGCTCCGCAACAACTACCGGGAGCTGAACGAGAAGAGCAACATCCTCCCGCGCTGGCTCCAGGGGGCGGGCTACAAGACGCTCCACGTGGGCAAGTACCTGAACAACTTCACCTCGGGGCTGAAGAGCCCGCTCGACGTGCCCAAGGGCTGGGATGAGTGGTTCACCCCGCTCGGCAACAAGTACTACGGCTACCGGGTCTCCGACAACGGCGAGCAGGTCAACTTCGGCTCCGATCCCGACGACTACCTGACCCGGGTGCTGAACCGCAGGTCGGTCGAGCTGATCGACAGCTACGCCGACCGGAAGCGGCCCTTCTACCTGCAGCTCGACCAGCACGCCCCCCACGCCTGGGGCACCGGCGCTCCCGACGACCGGTGCCGGAACAGCGCCACCCCCGACCCCGACGACTACGACCTGATCGACCGGATCGAGGTCCCGGAGGACCCGGCCCGCAACGAGGCCGACATGAGCGACAAGCCCGCCTTCCTGCAGACGCTGGAGCGGATGTCGCCGGCCGAGGTCCGGAAGGCGAAGGTCAACTACCGCTGCGCGGCCGCCGCGCTGCGCGCCGTCGACCGGGGCCTGGCGGAGATCATCAAGGCGCTGCGCGACAAGGGGGCGCTCGCCGACACCGCGATCATCCTCACCTCCGACAACGGCTACTTCTTCGGCGAGCACCGGATCCCGGCGAAGAAGGAGTACCCCTACCAGGAGAACCTGAAGATGCCGCTGCTGGTCCGGCTGCCGGCCGGGGTCGGCCCCCGCAAGCCGGTCGAGCGCGTCGACGAGCTGACCGGCAACGTCGACCTCGCCCCGACGATCCTGGAGCTCGCCGAGGCGCAGCCCTGCAAGCCGAACGGAAGCTGCCGGCTGATCGACGGCCGCTCGCTGATGCCGCTGCTCGACCCCGGCCACGGCCGCGACTGGCCCCGCGACCGGACGCTGCCGATCGAGCTCCTGCAGACCCCGAAGAGCGAGCAGAGGCGGGTCCGCCCGTGCGCGTTCGAGGGCGTCCGCGCCGAGGGCTGGCTCTACGTGCGCTACACGAGCGTCGCGCTGATCGGCGGGCACTGCGAGCCTCCGAAGGGGCCGGCGACCGAGCTTTACGACCTGAAGCGGGATCCCGACGAGCTCGAGAATCTGGCCGGCACCGCCGCGGCCCGGAAGACGGAGCGCTCCCTGCGCCGCAAGCAGCAGCAGCTGCGCGACTGCGCCGGCAACCGCAGCGACCCGGACGCGGGCCCGGACGCCTGCGAGTAGCGGCGCGCCTCCCCGGCCCCGCTCAGATCCCGATCCGCTTCAGGGCCCGGTTGAGCCACGGCGCCAGCGTCGTCGAGAAGGTCGCCGTCATATGGTCGTTGTCGCGGTAGACGAGCGCGTCGCCGATCACCCCGTAGCAGACGTCGTCACGCGAGCAGAGCGCCGGCGAGAGGTCGACCAGCTTCACCCCGGAGACCTCCCTGGCGGCCCGCTGATCCAGCGAGTCGTCGTACTCGGGCCCCTTCTCCCAGGTGCACTGGCTCAGATCGTCCATGTGCTCGGAGACGCAGTCGGTCATGTCGTGGGGCGACTTCGGCAGGTCCTTGAGCGCCACGATGTCGGCATCGGGCGCCAGCGAGCGCAGGCGCTTGAGCATGGCCACGTAGCCCTCCTCGAGCGCGGCCTCGTTCTCGGCGCCGGCGAGCACGTTCCCGTCCCGCATCGTCCGGATCCAGATCGAGCCCGCGGTCAGGATCAGCTTCGGCTGCTCATGGTCGATCCGGGCCAGGGCGTTCTCGTGCCAGCGCTCGCACTCCCGGTACTCGCGCCCGACCTTGTTGTTGAAGACGGTCGTCTCGTACGGGGGGCACCCGGCCTTGACCAGGGCGACGAGGCGCCAGTTGCGCTGCTTGGCGACCGCGTTCGCGGCGCCGAACATCGCCATCGCGTGCGAGTCGCCGAACAGGACCACCGTCTTGCG
>CAZARJ010000314.1:0-2734 GCA_964487515.1 uncultured Conexibacteraceae bacterium
GTGCGCGCCGACGTAGCGGCGGGCGTCGCCGACGTTGCCCGCCTCGGCGAGCACCTCGATGTCGGCTTCGCGCTCGAGCAGCAGCCGCAGCCCGCTGCGCACGACCGGATGATCGTCGGCGATGACGACCGTGAGCGGCGCCCGGTCGGGCTCGTCGGCCGCGAGCGGGGCGCTCCCCGCCGGCCCCGTGGATCCGCTGGACTTGGCCATGGGGGGATTCTGGCGCACCCCCGGGGCCGCGGCATCCGGGAATCACCCCGTCCCGGGATGGGATGTGCCGAAGCCCGCGCCGCGCGCCCGTAGAGTTCCATCCCCATGGAAGCCGACGAGCCCGCGATCAACGTCGTCCTCGCCGACGACCACGTCGTCGTCCGGCGCGGGCTGCGGCTGCTGCTGGAGCGCGAGCCCGGCATCTCCGTGCTCGCGGAGGCGAGCGATGCCGGGGTCGCGCGCGACGCGGCCCTGGCGCGCGGCGCGAACGTCCTGCTCCTCGACCTGAACATGCCCGGCCGCCCGCTCGAGGTCCTCGCCGAGCTCGAGTCCGGGCCCGAGGGGATCGCCGCCGTGGTCCTGACGATGGAGCGCGACCCGGCCTTCGCGCGGCGGGCGCTGGACGCCGGGGCGCGGGGCTACGTGCTCAAGGGCTCCGCGGACGGGGACCTGATCGCCGCGATCCGCGCGGCCGCCGGCGGCGGGACCTACGTCAGCCCGGCGCTGAAGGCGCCGCTGGCGCGCTCGCGCTCGGGGTCGGGCGACGAGCTGACCGCGCGTGAGACGGAGATCCTGCGCCTGATCGCGCGTGGGCACACGAACGCCGAGATCGCCGAGCTGCTGGGGCTGAGCGTGCGCACGGTCGAGAGCCACCGGACCAGGGTCCGCCGCAAGCTGGGCGCCGCCGATCGCGCCGGGCTGGTCCGCTACGCGCTCGACAACGAGCTCATCTGAGCCCGCGGAAGACCCCGCTTCCGGGGCGGGGAAAGCCGCTCCGGGGGCCGATTTCCGCTTGTTACCGTGATTCGCCGGAAGCGCGGTCAACGCGCGAGCGGCGAAAGCGAGGTGCCCAGTGCCGCCGACCACAAGCCCCAAGCCCCGGAACGGATCGCCCGCGCCCGCGCCCAGGACCGCCCGCCGCCGGCCCGGCGAGCCGGAGAGCGATCCGCTGGCCGAGCTCGCGCGCGCGGCCACGATCAGCCCGGAGGCGGGACCGGGACGCGTCGGCGTCCTGCTCGCCAGCCACGGATCGCACTCCCCGAGCTGGCGCAAGATGCTGCTCGACGTGCACGCCGAGGTCGCCGGCGAGCTGCTCTCGCTGCCCGGCGTCTGCCAGGTCCGTAGCGCCTTCATGGAGTACACCGAGCCCTCGATCGCGACCCAGCTGCGCGCCTT
This sequence comes from uncultured Conexibacteraceae bacterium, assembly GCA_964487515.1. GTDB lineage: Bacteria > Actinomycetota > Thermoleophilia > Solirubrobacterales > 70-9 > RHKX01. The sequence continues at coordinate 1,387 of CAZARJ010000314.1, forward strand.
CGACGAGGACGGCGTCGAGTCGGTCCTCGTCGTGCCGCTGCTGCTGACGATCAGCGACCACAGCTTCGACGACATCCCGACGATCTGCGGGCTCGCCGGCGATCCCGAGCGGGTCGCGGAGCTCGAGCGCGAGAGGATCGAGATCTACGAGGCGCGGGCGGAGCTCAGCTTCGCCCCGCTGCTCGACTTCTCGGGGCTGGTGCGGAAGAACCTCGCGCGCCGCGTGCGGGCGATCCTCGGGCGGCGGCAGCCGGGCGGCGGCGGGCCCAGCAACGGGCTCGTCCTGGTCGGCTACGGCAGCGCCGAGTTCGACGACGAGTGGAACCGCTTCTTCGCCGAGGCGCGGAGCTTCGCCGAGGCCGACCTCGACATCGCGGCCAGCGCCCACGCCTGGTGCGGGCACCTCGTCCGCTACCGGCGCCAGCCGACGATCGACGCGATCTCGTCCGTGCTCGAGCGCGCCGACCGGGCGATCGTGGTGCCGGTGCTCGTCGCCTACGACCCGATGTTCCAGGAGCGGATCATCGGCCGCGCCGTGGAGCGCTGCGGGAGCCGGGAGCGGGTCCTCTACCGCCCGGACGCGATCCTGCCCGAGCCCGCGGTGGGGCGCTGGGTCGTGAGCATCGCGCGGCACATGCTCGAGGCAGGCGCCGCCGAGCCCCAGCTCGCGCGCGAGTAGCGGCGGCGGGTCGCGGTCCGGGCGCCGCCGGCGCTGTCCCGGGGGCGCGTCCGGGCGTCGGGGGCGTCGATATCCTGACCCGGCCCGTCGCCCTGGCGCGTCCCCTACGTGTCGCGGGCCGCCACCGCGGCGGCGCGCCCGATGAGCAGGCCAGCGCACAGCATCGAGACGGACATCCTGATCGCCGGCGGCGGGGTCGCCGCGCTGGAGGCGACGCTCGCGCTGCGCGAGCTGGCGGGCGCCGATCCCGACATCGTGCTGCTGGCGCCCAACCGCACCTTCAAGTACACGCCGCTCTCGGTCGGCGAGCCGTTCGGGCTCGGCTACGCGCACAGCTTCGACCTGCAGGAGCTGCTGCGCCCGATGGGCGCGGCGGCGATCCACGATCACCTGGAGGCCGTCGACGGGGGGCGCCGCACGGCCCGCGCCCGCGAGGGGGCGGAGCTGCGCTACCGGGCCCTGCTGCTCGCGATCGGGGCGCCCAGGCGCAGCGCCCTGCCGGGCGCGGTCACCTTCACCGGCTCGCGCTCGCGCGAGGACGTGCGCCGGGTGCTCGCCGCGGCGCGCGCCGGCGAGCTGGAGCGGATCGCCTTCGTCGTCCCGGCCGGGGTCGCCTGGTCGCTGCCCGCCTACGAGCTGGCGCTGATGAGCGCCGCCCACCTCGAGGAG
>CAZARJ010000315.1:0-2722 GCA_964487515.1 uncultured Conexibacteraceae bacterium
TCGAGCTCTGCCTGCTCGCCGGCCACTACGAGATGCTCGCGACGACGATCCAGGCTCTGCGCATCCGGCCCGAGGCCCCCCGCCGCGGCCTCGCCCGCCTGCGCGGCTGACGCCGGCCCCCTCGGTTTCCTCGCCCGCCTGCGCGACCGCTGCGCCCAGCCCCGCGAGTGCGAGCCGCATTCGAGCGCCGGCCTCGCCCGTTCCCCGGAAGGTGGGCGTCATCCTGCCCCGCGGAGGGCCACTTTGTCGCCCACCTCCCCCGGATCGCGAGGACACAGCACGTCACGACTCGAGCTCGATCACGTGGGCGGCGTTCGGGCGGACGCGGTAGCGGATGTCGACGTAGGCGGCGTTGAGCAGCGTCGTCTCGCCCAGCTCCCAGCGGCCGTGGTCCTCGTGGATGTGGCCGAAGACGCAGAGCCGCGGCCGCACCTCCTCGAGCCGGGCGGTCAGCAAGCGGCACCCCGCGCGTCCGCCGCGGGCGAGCATGTCCCCGTACCCGTGGGGAGGGCCGTGGGAGACGACCACGTCCACGTCCGCCGGGATCGCCGCCACCCGCGCGGCGCGAGCGGCGTCGTCGGCGTAGAAGGCCCAGCCGGGCAGGTTCGGGACCCACGGCGTTCCGTAGAGGCTCAGCCCGGCCGCGGTGACCGCCCCGTCCCGCAGGTAGTGGCCGCGCCCGCCGGGCTCCCAGTCGTCGCGCTCGCAGACGAAGTCGTGGTTGCCGGCGATCCAGACGACCTCTGGGTGGGGGAGCGTCTCCAGCCAGGGATAGAAGCGCTGCTCGAGCCAGCGCCGCTGGAAGCCGACCTCGTGATCCTCGACCGGGCAGACGTCGCCGGCGATCACGAGCAGATCCCCGCCCGGCAGGCCGGCGGGGAGGTTGCCGTGCAGATCGGCGACCGCGACGAGCCGCGTCATCGCCGGCCGCCGGCCCGGCCCGCGAGACGCCGACCCCGAGCGGGGATGCGGCCGGGGCGACGCCGGATCGGAGGAGGTACGCGAAACGGGCGGGAGCCGTGGATCGCGCTGTTGCGCCGCCGGAGGGGCCGCGAGTCGCGGAGCGTGGGGGGACCGACCATCGGCCCTGTATAGCGGACGCGCAGGGCACCGGGCCTCGGATCAGGACGCCCATCCTCGCGCGGCGACCCGCTGGGTCGGGCAGTGCCGGAATCCCGGCATTTCCCGGCCCAGCGGCGAATCGACGCGCCCAACCTAAGCGCGGCCGTCTACTGGGGAAATCCGGGCCGGAATACCGACGTAGTCGTACCCAGTGGGCGGCATTTCGTCATTGTGAGCGAAGTGTTGCGTCTGTGAGCAGGCGCACACATAACTTCCCCAAAAGCCGCAATCGTTTCCTCCGTCAACGACACCCCGGGCATGGCGCGAAGCCGAAACACCGCCCGGGGCTGACCACGCCGCGGCGATCTTCGATCGCCGCGCTTTGCGCGGGCGGCCCGCACACCTCGGAGCCACCCGCGCGGGCGCCTTGCGGCCTTCGCCCCCGGAGGTGCGAGCTTGAACGTCAACCGAATCCAGCGTCCAGTGTTCACCGTCGGCCGCGCCGCGATCCTGCTCGCGGGCGCCGCGCTACTGGCCGGCACCGCCTCGGCGCTGGCCGCGGAGCGGCCCACCGAACCGCCGCGCATCGCGCCGTCGGGTGAGGTCGAGGTGCCGGTCCTGACGCACGACGACGAGCGCCTGCGACGCACGATCGCCCTCGACCGCAGCCGCCAGGCCTACGAGCGCGCCTTCGAGGCGGCCCGCCGCCTGGACGTCGCGCCGGAGCGGAACCTCGCCCGCACCGACGCCGGCGTCAAGCGCCTCGAGCGGACCGCTTCCAGGCTGCGCGCCAAGGTCGAGCGCGTGCGCGAGCGGCGTGCCGAGCGCCGGGCCGAGCGGCGCGCGGAGCGGGCGGCAGCCGCGGGTGCTCCCGCCGCGCCCGGCCCGGACGCGGAGAGCGGCAGCGCGGCCTCGGTCGGCGTCTCGCAGGGAACCCTCGAGGCGATCGCGGCCTGTGAGTCCGGCGGCGATCCGGGCGCCGTCTCCCCCGATGGCACCTACCGCGGCAAGTATCAGTTCGACCGCGGGACCTGGGCCTCAGTCGGCGGCTCCGGCGATCCCGCCGCCGCCTCCGAGGCGGAGCAGGACTACCGCGCCGCGCTGCTCATGTCCCGCTCGGGCAGCTCCCCCTGGCCCGTCTGCGGCGGCTGAGGCCCGCCGCGCCTCAGCGGCGTGGCTCGCTGACGCGGCGGACCAGCAGGTCCGGCGAGTGGCGGCGGATCTGGGCCTCGATGCAGAGGCGGCAGGAGCACTCGGGGATCGTGACCCCGGTGAGCGGGCAGAGGGGGGTGTGATCCGCCGCTTGGCGCGCGGCTGCCCGGGGCGACTGGTCGCGGCGCGTCTGGCTCACTTCAGGGCGCAGCCTAGGCGCGGCACCGGTCGGAGCCGCGTCGCCGCCCCCGCGCTGGCAGACTCCGGGACGTGAGCGCCGAGCGAGACCGGACGATGGCGCGCCCGCCGCGCCCGCTGCGCGAGCGGTTGGACGAGGTCCGCTTCGGCGTCCCGACGCGCGGCAACCGCCGCCTGGAGCGACTCGTCGACCGCGCCGGCGCCGACCCGCAGGTGCGCGCCTGGTGGTACATGCAGCAGGTGGCGTCCGAGCGACTCGGGATGTCGGACCACTCCTGGGTCCACATCCAGATCGTCGCCAACATCGCCC
>CAZARJ010000316.1:0-2717 GCA_964487515.1 uncultured Conexibacteraceae bacterium
GCCCTCGGCCGGGGCGCTCGTCGCCTCGCCCTCGGCCGGGCCGCTCGCGGGCTCGCCGGCGGCGACGAGCCGGGTGAGCGCGGGCCACAGGTGGCGCCGCCTCCCGGCGATCCGGCGCAGCATCCAGAGTGCGTCCGGGGAGGCGCCGCACGCGGGGGAGGCGAGTGCACCGAGCAGCGCCTCGTCGTCGAGCGGGTTGGCGACGCAGCCGAGCAGCGCGAGCGCGTCGCCGACCTGCTGCGCCGACCAGTAGCCGCGACCGCCGACGATCCGGGGCTCCAGGCCCGCCAGCTCGAGCGCCTCCGCATAGGCGTCGACGTGCGTGAAGGCGCGCAGCAGCACGACCATCGAGCCGGGATCGACGCCCCCGTCGGCGAGCTCGCGCAGGCGCAGCGCCAGCCCGCGCGCCTCGGCGACGCGGCTCTGCGGGGTCTCGGCCGCGGCGGTGGAGAGCTCGGTCCCCGCGTCCTCGTCGCCCCACCCGTCGCGGTCGGTGAGCAGCAGCTCCACGGTCGGCCCGGATGGCCCCGCGGGTGGCGGTCCCGGCGGCTTGCCGACGCGCAGGGGGCGGAAGCCGTCGAGGAGAGCGGCGCCGACCGCGTTCACCGCGGCTACGACGTCCGGGGTGGAGCGGAAGCTGCCGGTCAGCGCGAGGCTCGCGGTCCCGGCGTCGTCGGCCGCCTGGCGGCGCTCGCGGCGGAAGCTCGCCAGGTCGGCTCCCCGGAAGGCGTAGATCGACTGCGCCTCGTCCCCGACCCGGAAGGTGCGCGTCTCGGGCCCGGCGATCGCCCTGATCAGCTCGGCCTGGATCGGGCTCGTGTCCTGGAACTCGTCCACGAGCAGGTGCAGGAAGCGCTCGCGCTGGGCGAGGGCGACCGCGGGGCTGCGCCGCATCAGCTCGAGCGCGAGGAGCTGCAGGTCGTCGAAGTCGACGCCGGAGCGCTCGGCCTTGAGCTTCTCGTAGTGGCGCCCGAAGCCGGCGACGAGCTCGCGCAGGGCCCCGTAGCCGCCGCTCAGGGCCTCCACCTCGGCCGGGGACGGGGGCTCGTCGGCGCGGTCGATCGCCTCGATCTGGATCGGCGGCAGGCTCGGCTCGCGCTCGCCGTGGTTGCGCATCTCGGCGTGGGCGGCGATCACCACGTCGGCGAGGCGTCCCCGGTAGCCGGCGGCGGTCAGGGCGACGGCGTCGTCGCTGCTCGCCAGCTCCTCCAGGGCGCTCTCGAAGGCCTGCCGGGAGAGGCGCTGGGCCTCGCGCGCGTCGAGCACCCGGAAGCGCGGGTCGAGGCCGGCCGCCAGCGGGCGCGCGGCGAGCAGGCGGCGGCAGAAGCCGTGGATGGTCGTGATCGAGGCCGCCTCGCCGGCGCGCGCGGCCGCTACGAGCCGCTCCCGGCGCTCGGAGGGCGGGAGGGCGGCGGCGCGGCGGACGAGCTCGGCGCGGACCCGCCCGCGCATCTCCGCCGCCGCCTTCTCGGTGAAGGTGAAGGCCAGGATGCGCTCCGGCGGCACCTCGTCGGCGTCGACGGCATCGCAGTAGCGCTCGACCAGGACGCGCGTCTTGCCCGTCCCCGCCCCCGCCTCCAGGAACACGTCGCGGTCGCGGGCCCCGATCGCCGTCGCCTGCTCGGGCGTGGGGGGATGGGGGGGCGGCTCGGCCCGCGCGGGCTCGCTCGCCTCCTGCCCCAGCAGGTCGAGCTGCTCGGCGCCGCTGCCCGGGGCGGCGCTAGGCGGCATCGAGCGCCTCCGTCTCGTCCTCGTCGGGGACCACGACGCCGCGCTCGATCCGGCAGATCGGCGCGAACGAGCACCAGGGCGGGCAGGTCCCGCCGCGCGGGTTGCGGGCGATGGCCCCGGCGCGGATTCCGCGGACCACCCGGTTCGCCTGCTCCAGCCCCCGCCCGAGGATCTCCTGGAGCCCCTCCTCGTCGAAGAAGTCGGTGCCGACGTGGGCCGTCGTCTCGCCGGGGATCAGCTCCCCCTTCTGCTCCTTGGCGAGCAGGCCCCGCGGCCGGTCCTTCGTGCTCGCCGCCAGCGGGCTGTAGAGGCCGCCGATCGGCTCGAAGCCGAGCTCGCGCATCGCCAGCATGTAGAGCGGGAGCTGCAGCCGCCCCTCGTCGACCAGCGACTTGCCCGTCGGCACGGAGGCGCTGAGCTTGTAGTCGCGGATCAGCACGCGCCTGCCGTCCGGCTCGCGGTCGACGCGGTCGATCGCCCCGTGGAGGTGGAACTCGCCCAGGTCCACGGGGCCGAACTTCGCCTCCGGCCCACCGCCGAAGCGGGCTTCGAGCAGCTCCGGGTCGGGCAGCAGCGGGCCGCCGGTCGCGGCGTCCCGGCGCAGGTAGCGCTCGAGGATCGCGTCCACGCGGGCCAGCGAGACGCGACAGCGGGCGTCCTCCAGGTTCCAGCCGCGCTCCGTCGCCTCGGCGCGGACGAGATCGCGGGCGCGGGCGATCCAGCGCGGCGCGGTCTCGGGCGTGGGCCGGCCGGGGGGTCGCGGCGGGTCGGCGTAGAGGCGCTCCAGGGCGGCATGGACGATCCCGCCCAGCTCCGGTGCCTCGGGATCGGGGCCGAGCGGCCGCGGAGCGAGCTCGTGGGCGATGAACCAGCGGTAGGAGCAGAGGTGGTACTCCTCGAGCGTGGAGGCGCCGAGCGGATCCCGGGCGGCGAGCTCGGCCAGCACGGCGGGCTCGCGCAGAGGGCCCGGCGCGCGGGCGGCCGCC
>CAZARJ010000317.1:0-2709 GCA_964487515.1 uncultured Conexibacteraceae bacterium
CGCTCGCCGGGGGCGCACCGAGCGCTCGCGCGGCAGCGGCTATCATCCCCCGGCCGCGTCGGGCCTCTGGGCTCGGATGCGGCTCACGCACGGAATGAAGACCTTTGTAGCGACACCCGAGAACCGCGAGCGGAGCTGGTTCGTCGTCGACGCCGAGGGGCAGACCCTGGGCCGCCTGGCGACCCGCATCGCCGACGCCCTGCGCGGCAAGCGCAAGCCCGAGTACACGCCCCACTGCGACGTCGGCGACTTCGTCGTCGTGGTCAACGCGGAGAAGATCGCGGTCACCGGCGACAAGCTGCGCAACAAGCGCTACTACCGGCACAGCGGCTATCCGGGCGGGCTGCGCTCGCGCACCCTGCAGGAGATGCTGGATCGCAAGCCCGAGGATGTGATCAGGCTGGCCGTCAAGGGGATGCTGCCCCGCAACAAGCTGGCGCGCAAGCAGTTGCTGAAGCTGAAGGTCTACGCGGGCCCCGAGCATCCCCATGCGGCCCAGCAGCCCCAGCCCCTGGAGGAGAGCCGATGACTTCTGAGGAAGAGCGCCCCGAGAGCGAGGGCACGGAGGGCCAGGTGCCCGAGCCGGGCGCCGAGCAGCCCGCGGAGCCGAGCGCCGAGCAGGCGGACGCCGGGGCCGAGCAGCCCGCGGAGGCGACTCAGCCGGACGCTGAGGGCGGGCAGGCCGGCGCCGAGGCCCAGGCCGGGCAGCCGGCGGAGGCCGAGGAGCAGGCCGCCGAGCCCGAAACCGCACAGCCGGAGGAGGCGCAGAGCGCGGGGGAGGGGTCCGGCGATGCCGAGGCGGCCGCGGCGAGCGCCACCGGCGGCGATGCCGAGGCGAAGCCCGCCGGCGCGGCCGAGGGCGAGCGCCCGGCAAAGAAGCCCGCCCGGGCCGAGGCGGACGAGAAGTCGGAGGTCGTACCCGGCGCCGACCTCGAGCCGATCGCGGTCGGCGAGGAGGAGGAGCGCGAGCTGACGGCCGAAGAGCGCGCCCGGGCCGAGGCCGAGGAGGAGGAGCGCCGGGCACGCGAGGCCCAGGCCGCCGCCGCCGACGAGGACGCCGCACCCGCCCCGCGCAAGGTGAGCGTCCCCGACGACGCCCACGTCCAGGCGACCGGCAAGCGCAAGAGCGCGGTCGCCCGCGTGCTGATCCGCTCCGGCAGCGGCGCCTTCCAGATCAACGGGAAGGGCCTCGAGGACTACTTCGACCGCCCGCACCATCAGTCGGTCGCCCGCCAGGCGCTGGTCACCAGCGGCTACGACGGCAGCGTCGACGTCCGGGTGCGCGTCCACGGCGGCGGGATCAGCGGACAGGCCGGAGCGGTCCGGCACGGGATCGCGCGCGCGCTCACCGAGCTCGAGCCCGAGCTGCGGGGCGAGCTCAAGCGGCGCGGTCTGCTGACTCGCGACGACCGCCGCAAGGAGCGCAAGAAGGCCGGCCTGAAGAAGGCCCGCAAGCGCCCCCAGTTCTCGAAGCGGTAGTCCGACTCGCCATCCTCCGCCGGCCGGGCGCCGGCGCATCACGAGCCCCGTGACCAACCATGTCGAGGCGCCATGCCCGGCGGCCGTCCGGGCACTCGCCCCCCGCACGCCGGCATGGACTTCCGCCGAGATATCGGCGTTATCCAACCCAGCGGCCGTCCCGTCCCGGCCCGCCCCCCGCACGCCGGCATGGACTTCCGCCGAGATATTGGCGCTATCCGACCCAGCGGCCGTCCGGGCAGGCGCCTCGAGTCCGAGCGCGTAATCATCCCGCGCATGGATGAGCCGAAGAAGCTGTTCGGGACCGACGGCGTCCGCGGGCCGGTCGGCGAGCTGCTGACGCCGGAGCTGGCGCTGGCGCTCGGCCGCGCGACGGCGGCCGAGCTGGCCGGCGAGCGCCCCCAGGTGCTGATCGTCCGCGACCCGCGCGAGTCGGGGCCGATGCTCGAGTCCGCCTTCGCGGCGGGCCTGGCGGCGGGCGGGGCGGACGTCTTCCTGGGCGGCGTCCTGCCGACCCCGGCGGCGGCGATCCTGGTCCGGCGGCACGGCTTCGACCTGGGCGCGGTCGTCTCCGCCTCCCACAACCCGTGGCGGGACAACGGGATCAAGCTCTTCGACGGCCGGGCGCGCAAGCTCGGCGACGACGCCGAGGCCCGGATCGAGGCGCGCGTCGCCTCGCCCCCCGCGACCGCGCCGGCCGCGGGGCGCATCCGCGTCCTCGAGGGCGCCATGGGGGACTACCTGCGCGAGCTCGCGGTCGCCTTCCCGCTCGACCTGGAGGGTCGGCGCATCGTCCTCGACTGCGCGAACGGCGCGACCTTCCGCGCCGCCCCGGCGGCCTTCGAGGCGCTGGGCGCGGATCTGGTGGTGATCGCGGACGAGCCGGACGGGCGCAACATCAACGACGGCTGCGGCTCCACGCACCTCGAGCACCTGAGCGGGGCCGTGGTCGAGCACGGGGCTGAGATCGGTTTCGCCTTCGACGGCGACGGCGACCGGATGCTGGCCGTGGACGCCGCCGGGCGGGAGCTGGACGGCGACGAGATCATCGCGCTCGCGGCGCTGCACCTGCACGAGGCGGGGGAGCTCCGCGGCGGGGTGGCCGTGACGGTGATGAGCAACTTCGGCTTCCACCGCGCGATGGAGGCCGCCGGAATCGAGGTGGCGACGACCAGGGTGGGCGACCGCTGGGTCATCGAGGAGCTGCTCGACCGCGACTGGAGCCTCGGC
>CAZARJ010000318.1:0-2698 GCA_964487515.1 uncultured Conexibacteraceae bacterium
GGGCGCGGATCGACCGCGCGCTGGCCGAGTTCGCCACCAACACGATCGAGCACGTCCGCCAGGAGAGCGAGCTGCTCTCGGGCGAGATCGAGCTGCCCGCGGTGCGCACCCGCTTTCAGGGCCGGCACGTGCTGATCGTCGTCCGCGGGCCGACCTACCGCGAGGACCTCGCCGCGCTGAACGCCTACGTGCGCGACGTGCGGCCGCTGATCGTGGCCGTCGACGGGGGCGCCGACGCGGTGCTCGAGCGGGGGTTGCGGCCGGCGATGATCCTGGGCGACATGGACTCGGCCAGCGACGCCGCCCTGCGCTGCGGCGCGGAGCTCGTGGTCCACGCCTATCCGGACGGCCGGGCTCCGGGGCGCGAGCGCCTGCTCGAGGCCGGGCTCGACCACGTCGTGCTGCCGGCTGCGGGCACGAGCGAGGACGTGGCGATGCTGCTCGCCCACGAGCGGGGAGCGAAGCTGATCGTCGCCGTCGGGGCCCACTTCAACCTGGTCGAGTTCCTGGACAAGAACCGCGCCGGGATGTCCTCCACGTTCCTCACCCGCCTGCGCGTCGGGGAGACGCTGATCGACGCCAAGGGCGTGAGCAGGCTCTACCGGCCCGGCATCGGGAAGGCCGGGATCGCGGCCTTCGCGCTCGCCTTCCTGGTCCTCGCCGTGATCGTGGTCGCGGCCTCGCCGGGGCTCGACAACGTCTTCGAGCTGCTCTGGCTGAAGGTCCGCGACACGCTCGGCGCCTGACTGCCAAGCTTTCCCGCGCATGGGATACAGCGGTCGCTATCACGCCGCGTCGCTGGCGGCCGTCTTCGTCGCGCTCGCGGTCGGCATCCTGATCGGGATCGGCCTCGCCGACGACGTCGTCTCCGGTGCCTCGCAGGAGCTCGAGGACAGCCTGCGCTCGGATCTGGACGCCGCGCGCAAGCGGTCCGCCGATCTCGAGGCGGCGCTGGAGCGGGAGCGGCAATTCAGCAGCCGGGCGCTGCCGGCGCTCGTCGACGGCCGCCTGGCCGGGCAGTCGGTGGCCCTGATCGGCCTCGGCGGAGTCCCCGACGAGGTGGCCGGCGACACGCGCGCCGCGCTGCGGGCCTCGGGCGCGGAGCTGACCTCGGTCGCGGACGTGCGGCTGCCGCCGGACGCGAAGGCCCTCACCGCGGAGCTGCGCCCCCGCTACGCGGACGCCCGCGAGGACCCCGACGCGATGCGCGAGCTCGGGGCCGCGATCGGCCGTCGCATGGCGGGCGGCGGCGGCCTGCTCGAGCGCCGCAAGGAGGACCTGTTCGACAGCTTCAACGGCAGCCTCGCCGACGTCAGCCGCGTGGTCATGATCAGACAGCCCCCCGAGGACCTCGACAAGGACGAGCAGGAGCTGTCGGACGCCTTCGAGCAGGGTCTGATGAGCGGCGTCGACGAATCCGGGGCGTACGTCGCCGGCGTGGAGCGGGTCGAGACCGACCCGACCACCCTGGCGCCGTTCGCCGAGCAGGGGATCGCGACCGTTGACGACGTCGACCTGCCGGCCGGGAAGGTGGCGCTGGTCGCCGCGCTGCTCGGCGCCGAGGGCCAGTTCGGGGTCAAGGAGGACGCGACGACCTACATGCCCGACCTGCTCGGGGACGCGTCGCTCAGCACCGGCCCGAGGCGATGACGATCGCGGGCCTGCTGCTCGCGGCCGGGCTCGCCGCCGCCGTCCTGCCGCCCTGGGCGCGGGACATGCGCCGCACCGGCCTGACGCGCGCGAACTGGCGCGGCGCCGAGCCCGCGTTCCCGCTCGGGGCGCTGCTGATCGCGGTCTCGGCGATCGCCCTGGCGCCGCTCGCGGTGCTGAACGACCGCGCCTCGCTGGAGCTGCTCGAGCCCGGCCTGGACCGCTGGGCCGCCTTCCTGCTCGGGATCGCGCTGCTGGGGCTGATCGACGACATGCTGGGACGGGGCGCGGAGGGCGATACGGCGCGCGGCTGGCGCGGGCACGCGCGCGCGCTCGCCGCCGGGCGCCTGTCGACGGGCGCGATCAAGGCCGCCGGCGCCTTCGGGCTCGCCGCCTTCGCCGCCTCCGGCCTGGGCCGCGAGTGGCCCGGCTACCTCGCCGACCTGGCGCTGCTGCTGCTCGCGACCAACCTCTTCAACCTGCTGGATCTGCGCCCGGGCCGGGTCGAGAAGGCGCTCGCGCTGCTGCTCGCGGGCCTCTGCATCGGCGCCGGGTCGATCTGGGTCCTGAAGCTGCTCGGCGTCTTCGCCGGCCCCCTGCTCGTCGGCGCGGCGCTGACCCTGCGCGAGCGCGCGATGCTCGGCGACGCCGGCGCCGACGTCGCCGGGGCGATCGCCGGGGTCGCGATGCTGGTCACGCTCGGGGACGAGGCGCGCCTGATCGCGCTCGCCGCCGTCGCCGCCCTGACCGCCTACGGCGAGTTCCGCTCGATCTCGGCGGCGATCGAGCGCATCGCCCCGCTGCGCGCCCTCGACCGGGTCGGCCGCTTGCCGGAGCGCGACGCGGGCCCGCGGGCCGCGGGCGCCGGGCGCTGAGCGCCGGCCGGCCCCGCCCTTCCCCGGCCTCTTCCGCCTCCGGCAAGCCTCCGGCCCGCTTCCGCCTTCGGGGGAGCTAGACTCGGTCCCCGGTTTGAGCGCTAGGACTCCAGCGGGTGAGACCCGGTTCATCTTCGTAACCGGCGGCGTCGTCTCCGCGCTCGGCAAGGGGA
>CAZARJ010000319.1:0-2681 GCA_964487515.1 uncultured Conexibacteraceae bacterium
GTCACCTGCAGCTTCCCCCCGGAGGCCGCGATCTCGTCGAGGGGGAAGGGCTCGAAGGCGACGATCGAGCGCAACTCGGCGGCGCTGCGGACGAAGGTCGGGACCGCGTAGCCGAGCGCCTCCTGCAGCCCCGTCTCGATCCGCGCCACCAGCTCTCCCTCGGGCTCGCCGGAGGACTCGAAGAGCACGTTGCCGCTTGCCCGGAAGGTCGCCACCCCCGCGAACCCGAGCATCTCGAAGGCCGACGCGAGCTCGGCGTTCGAGATCCGCCGACCGCCGAGGTTCATCCCGCGCAGGAAAGCCGCGTGCGCCGACATCAGCCCTCCCCCTCCCACCGCACCGGCCCCGCGGTGAGCAGGTGGGCGCCGAGCGGGCGGCCGAGCAGCTCCTGCACCGCCCTGGAGGCGGCGAGGAGCCGCTCCAGGTCGATCCCCGTCCCGATCCCCATCTCGTGCAGCATCGAGACCAAGTCCTCGCTGGCGACGTTGCCGGTCGAGCCCGGCGGCACCGGGCAGCCTCCGAGCTCGCCGAAGCTGGACTCGAACGAGCGGACCCCGCGGCCGAGCGCCGCGAGCGCGTTGGCGAGCCCCTGCCCGCGGGTGTTGTGGAAGTGCGCGGTCAGCTCGACGCCCGTCAGCCGCTCGCCGGCGCGGGCGTAGAAGTCGCCGACCTGGCGTGGGTTCGCCATCCCGGTGGTGTCGCCGAAGCCGACCTCGTCGCAACCCGCGGCGGCGAGCCGCTCCGCGAGGCCGAGCACGCGCTCGGCGGGGACCTCGCCCTCGTATGGACAGCCGAAGCTGGTCGCGATCACGCCCTCGCAGCGCAGACCCTCCCTCCGCGCGGTAGCCAGGACCCGCTCGAGCCCGGCCAGCGACTCGTCGATCGAACGGTTCACGTTGCGCCGGTTGTGGGTCTCCGAGGCGGAGAGGAAGACGCTGATCTCGTCGAAGCGGTCGCGCTGGGCGAGCGCGTTCTCGAGGCCGCGCTCGTTCGGGATCAGGACCGAGAAGGCGACGCCCTCGGGCCGCTCGAGCGCCGCCAGCACCTCGGCTCCGTCGGCGAGCTGCGGGATCACGTCGGCGCGCACGAATGAGGTCACCTCGATCCGCTTCAGCCCCGCGGCGATCAGCATCTCCACCAGCCGTACCTTGTCGGCCGTCGGGATCACCTCGGGCTCGTTCTGGAAGCCGTCCCGGGGGCCCACCTCGCGGATGCTGACCTGCTCCGGAAGCGCGTCCGGCATCGGTCAGCCGCCGGGGACCGCGATGACCCGTCGCTGATGCGTGCCGACGCCGATCGTCCGCTCGCCCTCCCGCACCTCGACGTCGAAGAAGAGCTTGCGGTCGTCGACGACGTCGGTGAGGCGGGCGGTGGAGCTGCAGGTCGCGCCCTCCCCGGCCGCGGCGACGTGCTTGATGCAGACCTCGAAGCCGACCGTGGCGCTGCCCTCGGGGAGGCGCTCGTAGGCGAGCGCGGCGGCGGCCCCCTCCATCATCCCGATCATCCCCGGCGTGGAGAGGACGGCGGCGCCGATCGTGCCGCCGACGTCGGTCAGCACCTCGCCGGCGACCTCGAACTCGAAGCTGTGCTCGAGGCCCGGCTCGAGCGGCCGGGGGCCGTCCTCCCCGCGCTCGTAAGTCGGCCCGCCCGCGTCCGTCGGCTCGCTCATCGACGCCCAGCATAAGGGGCGTCGCGGGCCGGCGCCTGGGAACCGGCCGGACGCCATAGACTCGCCCGCGTGGACGCCGCCGAGCAGCACGAGCCGATCCCGATCCTGGGCGGAACCGGCGCCCTCGGCTACGGCCTTGCGGTCCGCTGGGCCGCCGCCGGCCTGAGCGTCGTGATCGGCTCCCGCGAGGCGGCCCGGGCGGCCGAGGCGGCGGATCGCGTGCGCGCGGCCGTGCCCGGCGCGGAGGTGGAGGGCCTCGCCAACGAGGAGGCCGCGACGCGCGCGGAGATCGTCTTCCTCACGGTTCCCTTCCGGGCCCACTCGGAGACGCTCAACAACCTGCGCACGGTCCTGCGCGAGGGCCAGACGCTGGTCGACTGCACGGTCCCGCTCGCCGCCGCGGTGAGCGGCAAGGCGACCCGCTCGCTGGGGGTCTGGCAGGGCTCCGCGGCCCAGCAGGCGCAGGAGATGGTCCCCGACGGGGTGGTCGTCGTCTCCGCCCTGCACACGGTCGGCGCGCCGACCCTGGCCGACCTCGGGCACGAGCTCGGCGAGGACGTGCTCGTCTGCGGCGACAAGAAGCGCGACAAGGCGCCGGTCGCGCGGCTGATCCAGCGCATCGACGGCCTGCGCGCGGTCAACGCGGGCCCGCTGGAGACCGCGCGGATCGTCGAGCAGCTCACGCCGCTGCTGATCTCGGTCAACGTGCGCTACAAGGCGCACGCCGGGCTGAAGCTGGTCGGGCTGCCGGACGGCGACCCCTGGGCGTGAGCGTCGTCGTCCTCGCCGGGGGGACGGGGGGCGCGAAGCTGGCCGCCGGGCTGCAGGAGCTCGCCGGTCCCGGCCTGGCGGTGGTCGCGAACACGGCCGACGACGTCGAGGCGCTCGGCGTCCACGTCTCCCCCGACCCCGACCTCTGCACCTACTGGCTCAGCGGCGAGATCGACGCCGAGCGCGGCTGGGGGATCGCCGGCGACACCTTCACCGTCTTCGAGCGCCTGGTCGAGCTCGG
>CAZARJ010000320.1:0-2675 GCA_964487515.1 uncultured Conexibacteraceae bacterium
CGGCCGCCGGGCGGGGCGCGGAGCCCGCCGACGCCCTCGCCGCGGCGCGGGACGAGCTCGCCGCGGCCGGCGTCGAGCCCGAGTACCTGGAGGCCCGCGACGCCGAGGACCTGGCGCCGGCCGAGAGCTTCGACGGGAGGCCGGTGCTGATCGCGCTCGCCGCCCGGATCGGGGAGACGCGACTGATCGACAACGTGATCGTGCCCGCCGGGAGCGCGCGATCTAACCACGACGCCGCGGAGGGACGCGGCGCGGACCGGACCGAGGAGGTCGGAGAACGACATGCAACGTGAGATGCTCAAGTCCAAGATCCACCGGGCCACGGTGACCGGCTGCGACGTCGACTACGTCGGCAGCGTCACCGTCGACGCCGAGCTGCTCGAGCGGGCCGACATCCGGGCCGGCGAGCAGGTCCACATCTGGGACGTCGACAACGGCGCCCGCGTGGTCACCTACGCGCTCGCCGGGGAGCCCGGGAGCGGGACCGTGCAGGTGAACGGTGCCGCGGCCCGCCTCGTGAACATCGACGACACCGTGATCATCGCCTCCTTCGCGGGCTACGGGCAGGAGGAGCTGGACGGCTACGCTCCCCTCGTGGTGCACGTGAGCGCCGACAACCGGCCCCTGGCGGTCGGCTCCGACCCCGGCGAGCTGCTCGACGCGATCGGAGCGTCCCGATGAGCTCCACGCCCCGAACCCCGAGCACGCCGCCGGACGAGCGCGCCCCGATCAGCCTGCCGCGGCTGGCGGAGATG
Source organism: uncultured Conexibacteraceae bacterium (assembly GCA_964487515.1). Classification (GTDB taxonomy): domain Bacteria; phylum Actinomycetota; class Thermoleophilia; order Solirubrobacterales; family 70-9; genus RHKX01. The sequence goes on from CAZARJ010000320.1 coordinate 756, forward strand.
CGCCGGCTCGGCGAGCCGATCGCGATGGTCACCGCCTACGACTACCCCTCCGCCCAGGCCGCCGAGGAGGCGGGCGTGGACATGGTCCTGGTCGGCGACTCGGCCGCGATGACCGTGCTCGGCCACGACTCCACCGTCCCCGTCGACATGGACGAGATGCTGGTGCTCGCCGCCGCCGTGCGGCGCGGGCTGCGCACCCCGCTGCTCGTCGGCGATCTGCCCTTCGGCTCCTACGAGGCCTCCAACGAGGCCGCGATCGCGAGCGCCCAGCGGATGGTCAAGGAGGCGGGCTGCGACGCGGTCAAGCTCGAGGGCGGCGGCGCCTCCGTCGACCGGGCCCGGGCGATCATCCGGGCCGGGATCCCGGTCATGGGGCACGTCGGGCTGACCCCGCAGACGGCCACCGCGCTGGGCGGCTACCGGGCGCAGGGCCGGACCGAGGAGCGCGCCGCCCAGATCGCCGAGGACGCCTTCGCCCTGCAGGCGGCGGGCTGCTTCTCGATCGTCTTCGAGGCCGTCCCGGCGCCGGTCACCGAGGCGATCATGCCGCGCATGGAGATCCCGGTGATCGGGATCGGCGCCGGCCCCGCCACGGACGGCCAGGTCCTGGTCTTCCACGATCTGCTCGGCATCCACACCGGCCACACGGCGCGGTTCGTGAAGCGCTACGCGAACATCCACGACGCGATGGTCGAAGGCCTGCGCTCCTACGTGGCCGACGTGCGCGAGCGGCATTTCCCCGACGCGTCGCACACCTACTCGATCGACCCCGGCGAGCTGGCCGCCTTCACCCGCTACCTGGATCAGGACTCCCTGGCTGCCCACTCCACCTGGGATTGGTAGCCGCGACCGGCGCCGGAACGTCACCGGGGCGCGACCGGCGCGCATCCGCGGCCTCCCGGGGTCCCTCGCCCGGCGCGGGGGACGGCGTCAGGGGCCGACCTGGACGTTGGAGGTGATCCGCTCGATCGTCCAGCCGCCCTCACCCTCGGCGATCGTGAAGGTGAGCCGCTGGCCGTCGTAGAGGCCGCCGCCCGGCTCGGCCTCGAGGCGCGCCCGGCCTCCGGTCACGCGCGGGTCGCCGAGGCCGGGATCGCGGGCGAGCGTGGCCGGGCGGCGACCCGCGCGGCAGCCGCTCAGATCGCCGTAGGTCGCCTTCAGGAAATCCGGATCGAGCACGCTCGAGCAGACGAGCTCGGCGTCAGGGGAGACGAGGAACAGCCGCGCCGCCTGCTCCGGGCTCGCCGCGGCCGAGCCAGCGTCCCCACCCTCGCTCGAGGGCTTCGTCCCGTCCGGCTCAGTCCCGCCGGCCCCGGCCCTCTCGCCCGTGGTCGTCGAGCCGCTGGCCGCGCCCTCCTCGCTCGCCGCGCTCGATGTGGTCGCCGGAGGCGCGCTCGTTCCAGGGTCGTCACCGCCGCAGCCGGCCTGACCGAGCAGAAGCAGGAAGCCCAGCGCCAGCGCAAGCAAGGTCAGGGGCGCCGCGCCGGAGCGTGGACCGGCCGACGACGGTCGCCCACCCGGGGCGGGAAGCCCGCGCGTCGCCTGGGATGGCCGTCCAGGGCATCCCCTCGTTGGCCCAAGTCTCCTCGCCGGCATGGCCCGGCGGAGGCGGTCGGTGAGACCCAGTCGGTGAGACCGATCAATTAGCTCCATAGCAACCAAGATGTCGGTCTCGCGGTGGATCGGGGGCGATCTGGGACCAGATTCTCGTCCCGAGGCCGCTCCAGGACGAGCTGGCAGCAATAGTGGCCCTCGGCGGGCACAGATCGCTGCCACCTCCGGCGAAGCTGCGCTCGCCGGCAAGGTGGGCGACAAATTGGCCCTCGGCGGGGGCCGCCGGGGCTAGGCATCGGGCTCACCCCTCGACTCCCCGGACTCCGAGCTCCCGTACTCGATCTCGCGCAGGACCCGCGCCGGGGC
>CAZARJ010000321.1:0-2660 GCA_964487515.1 uncultured Conexibacteraceae bacterium
AGGTCTCGCTCGATCGCGACGGCCCCGAAGCCGGCCGCCGCGACCAGCCCGGCGACCGCGGGCGCCTGGCCCTCCCCCACCTCGAGCGCCACCGCGCCCACCTCCAGCCCCGCCTCGGTCGCGGCCGATCCCGGCGTCAGCGCCGCGAGCAGGGCGCGGATCGCCTCCAGCCCGTCGGGGCCGCCGAGCAGCGCCAGGCGCGGTTCGTGGCGGGCGATCTCGGGCGCCAGGCGCGGGACCTCCTCATCCGGGATGTAGGGCAGGTTGGCGAGCAGCAGGTCGAAGCGGCGCGGCACCGGGAGCGTCCCGAGCCCGAAGCTCACCCGGCCCTCCAGGCCGAGCGCGGCGGCGTTCTCGCGCGCCAGCTCGAGGGCGTCCGCTGAGATGTCGACGCCCACCACCTCGGCCTCCGGCAGCTCGTCGGCCACCGCGAGCGCGATCGCCCCGCTCCCGGTCCCCACGTCGAGGACCGTGCGCGGCCGCCGGGCCAGGGCGACCTCGACCAGCAGCTCCGTCTCGGGCCGCGGCACCAGCGCGCGCCGGTCGCTGCGCAGCTCAAGGTGGCGGAAGCCCCGGCGGCCGAGGATGTAGGCGACGGGCTCGCGCCCCACGCGCCGGCGCACCATGACCCCGAACTCGCGCGCGGCGGCGGCGTTCACGGGGGCGTCCGGATCGGCGGCGAGCATCGCCACGTCGCGCCCGCTGGCGGCGGCGAGCAGCAGCTGCGCGTCGCGCCGCGGATCCTCCACCCCGGCGGCCGCCAGCGCATCGACCGCCGCGCCCAGCGCCTCCGCCACGCTCCCCGCCGCAGCCCGCCCCGGCGCCATCCTCACGCCGCGCCGGCCGCCTGGGCCTCGAGCTTGCGGCGCTTCTCCTCGGCGGCGAGGGCGTCGGTGATCTCCCGCAGATCGCCGCCCAGGATCTCGTCCAGCGCGTGGCTGGTCAGCTTGATCCGGTGGTCGGTCACGCGCCCCTGGGGGAAGTTGTAGGTCCGCACCTTCTCCGAGCGCTCGCCGGTGCCGACCTGGGAGCGGCGCTCGGCGGAGATCTCGGCCTGCTGGGAGGCGATCGCCCGCTCCAGCAGCCGCGCGCGCAGCACCCGCATCGCCTTCTCCCGGTTCTGCAACTGCGACTTCTCGTCCTGCATGGAGACGACGATCCCGGTCGGCCCGTGCGTGATCCGCACCGCGGAGTCGGTCGTGTTGACCGACTGCCCGCCCGGGCCGGAGGAGCGGTAGACGTCGATCTGCAGGTCGTTGGGATCGATCTCCACGTCGACCTCCTCCGCCTCCGGCAGCACCGCCACGGTCGCGGTCGAGGTGTGGATGCGGCCCTGCGACTCGGTCTTGGGGACGCGCTGCACGCGGTGCGTCCCGCCCTCGAACTTGAACACCGAGTAGGCGCCGTCGCCCTTGATCGCGAACGTGACCTCCTTGAAGCCGCCGACCTCGGCCGGGCTCTGCGAGATCGGCTCGGTGCCGAAGCCGCGCTCCTCCGCGTAGCGGGTGAGCATCTTGTAGAGGTCGCCCGCGAACAGGGCCGCCTCGTCGCCGCCGGCGCCGGCGCGGATCTCGACCAGCACGTTCTTGTCGTCGTTGGGATCGCGCTCGACCATCGCCAGGCGGATCGCCTCGGCGAGCTCCTCGAGCTGCGCGGGGGCGTCGGCCACCAGGCGGCTGAGCTCCTCGTCCTCCCCGTCGGCCAGCAGCTCCCGGGCCCCCTCGAGATCGTCGTTGAGCTGCCGCCAGCGGGCGGCCAGCCCGTGCGCCTCCTCGAGCTCCCGGTACTCGCGCCCGACCTCGGCGTAGCGCTCCCGGTCGGCGATCACCTCGGGATCCGCCAGCGCGCGCTCGAGCTCGCCGAAGCGGCTCTCGATCTGCGCCACTAGTTGCTCGATCATGCCCTTGAGTCTGACGGTCGCGGGCGCTGACGGGAGCTCCGGGCCTGCGCTTTCCCGGCCGGCGCCGGGAAGCCGCGGGCCCGGTCCGGCGCGCTGGGTCAGCTCCGGGACGCGTCGGGAGCGTGACCGCGCCCCGGCGGGATCACCTTCAGCCGGGCACTTCGACCTGGAGCAGCTCCCCGGGATGGTGGTGGTCGACCTGGAGGGTCGTGTGCTCGATCCCGAAGCGCTCATGGAGCTCGTGCTCGAGGGCGAGCCGGACGGCGTGGCAGTCGTTGTCCTCGCCGACCAGGACGTGCGCGGAGAAGGCCGGGAAGCCCGAGGTGACCTCCCACAGGTGCAGGTCGTGGACCTCGATCACCCCGGGCTGGGCCGCGAGCGCCCGCCCGATCTCCTCCGGGTCCAGCCCGCGCGGGGCGGCCTCGAGGAAGACGCGCCCGGACTCGACCAGCAGGTCCCAGGAGGCCCAGAGCATGATCGCGGCGATGACCAGCGAGGCGATCCCGTCGGCGCGGTCGAAGCCGGTCAGCAGGACCACGGCGCCGGCGATGGCGGTGAAGACGAAGGCGGCGAGATCGGTGACGATGTGGCGGAACGCGCCCTCGACGTTGAGCGAGTCGCGGTTCGCGCGCGCGAGCACCGACGTCGCGGCGAGGTTCACGAAGATCCCGGCGACGGCGACGATCAGCACGATCCCGCCCTCGACCGCGGGCGGGTCGACGAGGCGGCGCACGCCCTCGAAGACGATCAGCAGCCCGAG
>CAZARJ010000322.1:0-2636 GCA_964487515.1 uncultured Conexibacteraceae bacterium
GCCGAGGGGGGCTCGCGTTGAGCGGCGCGCCGGGCCGGCAGCCCCGCTTTCGCCGCGCCGTGCTCGCCGACGCGCGCGCCGTCTCGGCGAATCGCAACCGGCCGCTCGACGGCCACGGCGACGGGCGCGTGGCGCTCGAGGCGCTGCGGCTCTGCTGGCACAGCGATGCCTTCGCCGCGCAGGTCCTCTACCGGGCCAAGGCACGCCTCATGGAGCTTCGCGTCCCGATCCTCCCGCGCATCTGCCACCGGCTGGCGATCGCCCTTGCCGGCGTCTGCATCGGCGATCCGGTCGTGATCAGCGCCGGCCTCCATCTGGTTCACGGCCAGGTCGTGATCGACGGCCTGGTCGAGATCGGGCACGGGGCCTCGATCGCGCCCTTCACGACGATCGGCCTGCGCGGCGGCGACCTGCGCGGGGCGCGGATCGGGTCCGGCGTGCGGATCGGCTCGGGGGCGCGGGTCATCGGCCCGGTCGAGATCGGCGACGGCGCCCGGATCGGGGCCAACGCGGTCGTCGTCGCCGACGTGCCCGCGGACGCCACCGCGGTCGGGGTTCCGGCTCGCGTCATCGACCGCTGAGCAGCCGTCGCCGAGCGTCGGCGCGGGGGTGGGGGACTGCTAGCTTGACTCCAGTTGGGGAGACGACCGAGGCCACCCGGCGACACCGCTCCGGACCGGAGACCAAGGAGGCGATGACCGCGATGAGGATGAAGATCAAGGAGAGGATCGGCCGTCGCCTGCAGGGCGCGCGCAACGGTGCCGTGGCGGACGAGGGACCGGCGCTGGAGCGCATCGACACGCTCACGGCCGCGAACCGCGAGCAGCCCGACGGGAGCCGCGAGAGCCGCCTCGTCGTGGCCCGCAACGAGGCCTTCCGAGAGCTCCGCCGCGAGGCGCCCGCCGACGCGCCGGAGATGCGCGCCGAGATGCCGCCCGAGGCGCGCTCCGCCTACGAAGTGATCGACGGGCTGCCGACGATCGACGCCACGGGCCTCAGCGCCGAGGCGATCCGGGCCGCGTTCCTGGAGGCCGGCGCGCTGCTCGTCCGTGGCCTGCTGCCCGCCGCCCGGGCCGGCGAGCTGGCGCGCGGGATCGACGAGGCCTTCGCGGGCCGCGACGCGCACCTGGACGGCACCCCGATCAGGAAGACGAAGCCCTGGTTCGAGCCCTTCACCCCCGCCCCGGAGTGGCGCACGACCGGCAAGGAGTGGAATCGCCACGTGCGCGGCGGCGGCTCCGTCTGGGTCGCGGACTCGCCGCGGATGATGTTCCGCCTGCTCGAGGCCTTCGATGAGGCCGGCCTGCGCGAGCTGGTCGCCGACTACCTGGGCGAGCGGCCGGTGCTCTCGATGAAGAAGTCGGTCCTGCGGCGGGTCGAGCCCGGTGGCGGCACCTCCTGGCACCAGGACGGGGCCTTCCTCGGCGACGGCCTGCGGACGCTCAACGTCTGGATCGCCCTCAACCGCTGCGGCGACGTGGCGCCGGGCCTCGACGTGGTCCCCCGGCGGCTCACGGAGATCGTCCCGACGGGGACCGAGGGCGCGATGTTCGACTGGTCGGTCTCCGACCGGCTGGTCGCGGAGCTGGTCGGGGACATGCCGATCCCGAGCCCGACCTTCGATCCCGGCGACGCCCTGCTCTTCGACCACCTCTGCCTGCACCGCACGGCGATGAAGCCGGGGATGAGCGAGCCGCGCTACGCGACCGAGACCTGGTGCTTCGCCGGCTCCACCTACCCGGACCAGCAGATCCCGCTCGTCGCCTGAGGGCGGCGGCGCCGGACCGCTGAAGCGGCCCCGCCCCGAACTAGAATCCGCCTATCGTCGCCCCGTCTCGAACAGGCCAGCGCGTGGTGGCCGGGCTACGGCGCCGGATCGCCGCCTGGCGGCCGCGCCGGCCGAACGGGAGCGCCGGCAAGGCGCTGCCCGCGGTCGACCTGAGCCCCCGCGAGCTGCACTTCGACGACGCCGCCCTGGAGGCGCGGCTGACCTGGATCTGGGGCTCGCCGCGCTCCGGGAGCACCTGGCTGTTGAAGATGCTCGCCGATCCGCTGCAGCCCGACCCGGAGACGGCGCTCGGCTTCCGGCCACCGGACGGCGAGGAGGGGCCGTTCGACGTCGTCCCGGTCGACGAGTCGTTCATCTCCAACCACCTCGCCCCGGCGCTCGCCGATCCGCGCCGGATCGACGGCACCTGGGTCCCGGGCACGCTCAACAACTACCTGGCTGCCAACAAGCCCGCCTACGCGCTCTCGCACGAATACCGCGACGTCTGGATGCCGGAGGCGCGCCGCTTCGCGCTCGTCCGCCTGCAGGGCGTGCTCGACCGCGCTGCCGCCACCCGCGTGCCGCTTACCGAGCGGCCCCACGTGGCGATCAAGGAGACGAACGGCTCCCATGCCGCCGACCTCGTCATGTCGCTGCTGCCCCGCTCGCGCATCGTGCTGCTGATCCGCGACGGGCGCGATGTCGTCGACTCGCTGCTCGACGCCTACAAGCCCGGGAGCTTCCTGGCCAACAACCAGCGGCAGTCCTTCAGCACGCCCGAGGAGCGCGCCGAGCGGCTGCGCTGGGCGGGCCGCCTGTGGGCCTGCAACACGGACATGACCCTGCGCGCGATGGCCGCCCACGACCC
>CAZARJ010000323.1:0-2611 GCA_964487515.1 uncultured Conexibacteraceae bacterium
ATAGTCGGCGCCGGTCGTGACCGGAATCGGGGCCCGCAGCTTGCCGCGGCCGTTGCCCCGCAGGATGTGGACATCGCCGCTGTCCTCGTCGGTGATGATCACGTCGGGCTTGCCGTCGGCGTCGGCGTCGGCGAGATCGAGCTGGTAGGCGCAGTCGCCGCCGTCGTAGGGGACCGGCGCCTTGAACGAGCCGCGGCCCTTGCCGAGCGAGACGAAGACGGTGCCATCGCCGCCACACTCTGAGACGACCACGTCGGGGCGCCGGTCGCGGTTCAGATCGCCGACCGCCATCCCGTAGGCGCTGTCGCTGCCGCTGGGGAAGGACCGCGGCGGCTTCAGGGTGCCGTCGCGGCGACCCGGCATGACCTCGAACTCGTCGTTGTAGTTGAGGACGACGACGTCGCGCCTGCCGTCGCGGTCGACGTCGGCGATCGCGACCGAGGCCGGATACGGGTCCGTCGCCCCGCTCGGATACCTGACCTGGGGCCGGAACGTGCCATCGCGCTTGCTGAGCAGCACCGAAACGTCGCCGGAATCCATGTTGGGGACCACCAGGTCGACGCGCTTGTCGCGGTTCAACCGTCCCTTCGCGATGTAGAAGGGCGCCGTGCCGACGTCGTAGGAGGCCACCGCCTTGAAGCCGCCGCCCGCGTTGCCGCGCAGCACCGACACCGACTCGCTGTCGTAGTTGACGACGGCCAGGTCGAGCGCCTTGCCCCCGGCGAGCTGGGCGGCCACGATCCCGAACGGATACTCGCCGCCCGACGGGTACTCCACCGGCCGCTTGAGCTTGCCCTTCTTCCCCCTGCCGACCAGCACGCTGATCGTGTCGTCCTCCTCGTTCCCCACCGCCACGTCCTTGCGTCCGTCGCGGTTGAAGTCGGCCACGACGACCGGGTACGGGTACGCGCCGACCGCGTAGCTCTGCGGCTGCCGGTAGTCGAGGGCTCCGAGCGCGGCCGCGGCACCGAACGCCAGGGCGGCGAGCACCGCCACCGCTCCGACCCCGCGCCCGATCCGCCTCCGGCTCATGCCCGAACCCTACTTCCTACGTGGACGCGGCCGCAAGCGGCCCCGGCAGCCGGGCGACGCGGGCTCATCGCGGAAGGTCGCGCGAGCCCTGCCCAGTGGGCTCGTCGCGAGCCCCGGCGGGGGATTCGGAATCAATCGTCTAGCGTCCGCGCGATCGTGGAGCTGCCCTCCCCCTCCAAGCCCGATCGCCCGCCCACCCTGTGGGAGGCCGTCGGCGGCCCGCTGGGGATCGCCGAGGCCACGCTCCCGTTCATCGCCTTCACCGCCGTCTGGGCGGCGAGCGGGCGCGACATCATGGCCGGCGGGATCGTCGCCGTCGCGATCAGCGTCGCGCTCGCGCTCGCCCGGATCGTGCGCCGGCAGACGACCCAGTTCGCCCTCTCCGGGGTGATCGGGATCGCCTTCGGCGCCTTCGTCGCCAGCCGCACCGGCAACGCGGAGGACTTCTTCCTGCCCGGGATCCTGCTCAACGCCGGCTCGGCGCTCGTCTACCTGTTCTCGATCGTGATCCGCCGGCCGCTGATCGGGCTGATCGTCTCCACGCTGACCGGCGAGGGATCGCGCTGGTACCGGGACCCGGAGCACCGGCGCGCCTACTCGCGCGCGAGCTGGATCTGGGTCGCCCTCTTCACGTTCCGGTTCTCGATCCAGTTCCCGCTCTATCTGACCGGCTCGGTGGGGGTGCTCGCGGTCGCCCGGGTGGTCGGGGGCCTGCCGCTGTTCGCGCTCGGGCTCTGGCTCTCCTACCTGATGCTGAAGCCGGTCGTCGGCGAGAAGCTGATCTCCCGGCGGTGAGCACCCGGGCCTGGCTCTCGTTCGGGGCGGTCTCGGTCCTCTGGGGAATTCCCTACCTGTTCATCCGGATCGCGATCGACGACGGCGTGCCGCCGCTCTTCGTGGCCTGGTGCCGGGCGCTCCTGGGCGCGCTGGTCCTGGTGCCGCTGGCCTGGCGCGCCGGGGTCCTGGGCTCGCTGCGCGGCCGCGGCCGCTGGCTGGCCGTCTACGCGATCGCCGAGATCGCGATCCCATTCCCGCTCATCGCCACCGGCGAGCTACACGTCAGCTCCTCGATCGCGGCGATCCTGATCGCGGCCTCGCCGCTGATCGTGGCGCTGCTGGCGCTCGGCTTCGACCCCTCCGAGCGCGTCGGGGGCGCCCAGCTCGCGGGCCTGATCGTCGGTCTGGCGGGCGTCGTCGTCCTCGTCGGGGTGGACGTGTCGGGGAGCTCCGACGAGCTGCTCGGAGCGGGGCTGATCCTGCTCGCCGCCGTCGGCTACGCGATCGCGCCGATGGTCCTGCGCCGCAAGCTCGCCGACCTCGACATGCGCGCCCTGATGGCGGGCGCGCTGGTGCTGGCCACGATCCCGCTCACCCCGCTGGCCCTGATCGACCCGCCCGGCGCGGCGCCCGGCGGGGATGCGGTAATCGCGCTCGTCCTCCTCGGGGTCCTCTGCACCGCCACCGCGCTCGTCCTCTTCGGGACCCTCGTCACCGAGGTCGGTGCCGGCCGGGCCCTCGTGATCACCTACGTCGCCCCGCTGGTCGCGGTCGGAGCCGGGATGCTCGTGCTCGGCGAACG
>CAZARJ010000324.1:0-2600 GCA_964487515.1 uncultured Conexibacteraceae bacterium
CTACACGATCGGCGCCAGCGGCAACTACACCGGCACCGACGCCGACTCGATCCAGATCAGCCGCTCGGGCGTGCCGGCGGGTCTCGTCTCGATCCCGCTCCGCTACATGCACTCCCCGGTGGAGATGGTCGATCTGCGCGACGTCGAGGCGGCGATCCAGCTACTCGCCGCCTTCGCCGAGTCGGCCGACGAGAGCCTCGATCTGAGCCGCTGAGCGGAGAGATCCGGGGGTCCCCGTCCGGGCACTGGGTACATCGACGTCGGGATATCGACCTGATCATCCCCAGTGGCCGCGCGACGACGCCCGGAGGCGGGCACTGGGTGCGTCGGCGTCGGAATACCGACGTCGGGCTCCCCAGTGGCGTGGCGGCCCGGGTGGGGCGGGGGCGAGAGCGGCCCGGGGACGCGCACTGGGTACGTCGGCGTCGGGATACCGACGTAGGGCTCCCCAGCAGCGTGGCGCCCGGGCGGGGGCGAGAGCGGCCCGGGGGCGAGGCGCGCACAACGACGAGGGGCCCGGCCGCCTGTCCGGCGGTCGGGCCCCCCTCGAGCGTTGCCTTGCGGCGTAGCTGAAAGCGCGCGAGCGCTCGCTACATCATCCCGCCCATGTCGGGCATCCCGCCGCCGGGCATGCCACCGCCGGCAGCGCCCTCCTTCTCGGGCGGCTCGGCGACGATGCACTCCGTCGTCAGGATGTTCTTCGCGATCGAGGCCGCGTTCTGCAGCGCCGAGCGCGTCACCATCGTCGGGTCGATGACCCCGTCGGCGACCAGGTCGCCGTACTCGCCGGTCCCCGCGTTCAGGCCCTCGCCGGCCTTCATGCCGCGGATCTTCTCGACCACGACCGAGCCCTCGAAGCCCGAGTTCTCGGCGATCTGGCGAATCGGCTCCTCGAGCACCTTGCGGATGATCTCCGCGCCCGTCGCCTCATCGCCCTCGAGGCCCTTGGCGTCGACCGAGTCCTGGGCGTTCAGGAGCGCGACCCCGCCGCCGGGGACGATGCCCTCCTCGAGCGCGGCCCGGGTGGCCTGCAGCGCGTCCTCGACGCGATGCTTCTTCTCCTTCATCTCGGTCTCGGTCGCGGCGCCGACCTTGACCACGGCCACTCCGCCGGCGAGCTTCGCGAGCCGCTCCTGGAGCTTCTCCCGATCGAAATCGGAGTCCGTGGTCTCGATCTCGGAGCGGATCTGGTTGATCCGACCCTCGATCTGGTCCTTCTCGCCGGCCCCGTCGATGATCGTCGTCGTGTCCTTGCTGACGACCACGCGGCGGGCCTTGCCGAGCTGGCTGAGCTGGGTGTTCTCCAGCTTCAGCCCCATCTCCTCGGTGATCACCTCGCCGCCGGTGAGGATGCCGATGTCCTCGAGCATCCGCTTGCGGCGATCGCCGAACCCGGGGGCCTTGACCGCGACGCCGGTGAAGGTGCCGCGGAGCTTGTTGACGACCAGGGTCGCCAGCGACTCGCCCTCGACGTCCTCGGCCACGATCACGAGCGGCTTGCCGCCCTGCATCGTCTGCTCGAGGATCGGCAGGATGTCGCGCACCGAGCCGATCTTCTGGTTCGCGATCAGGATGTAGGGGTCGTCGAGGACGGCCTCCATGCGCTCCTGGTCGGTGACCATGTACGGCGAGATGTAGCCCTTGTCGAACTGCATCCCCTCGGTGAACTCGAGCTCCATCCCGAAGGTCTGGCCCTCCTCGACGTTCACCACGCCGTCCTTGCCGACCTTCTCGATCGCGTCGGCGATGATGTCGCCGATCTCGTCGTCGGCCGCGGAGATCGAAGCGACGCGGGAGATCTGGTCCTTGCCGCCCACCTCCTTGGACTGCTTCTCGCGCAGGTTGTCGACGACCTGGTTGACCGCCGACTCGATGCCCTTACGCAGGCTCAGCGGGTTGGCGCCCGCGGCGACGTTCTTGAGGCCCGAGCGGACGATCGTCTGCGCGAGCAGCGTCGCCGTCGTGGTCCCGTCGCCGGCCACGTCGTTGGTCGCCGTGGCGACCTCGCGGACGAGCTGGGCGCCCTGGTTCTCGAACACGTCCTCGATCTCGATCTCACGGGCGATCGTGACGCCGTCGTTGGTGATCGTCGGGGCGCCGAACTTCTTGTCGAGCACGACGTAGCGGCCCTTCGGGCCAAGCGTGACCTTGACCGCGTTGGCGACGGCGTCGACGCCGTTCTGGAGCGCGCCGCGCGCCTCCGCGTCGTACTTCAGCTCCTTGTGAGCCATATCGGTGGTTCCTCCTCAGTCTGGTTGGTCTGGTGGCTGGGCGGGGTTACTCGACCTTGGCCAGGACGTCCGACTCGCGCAGGACCAGCAGGTCCTCGCCGTCGACCTTGACCTCGGTGCCGCCGTACTTGCTGTAGAGGACGGTGTCCCCGGCCGCGACGTCGAGCGGGATGCGCTTCTCCCCGTCCTCGTCCCAGTTGCCGTCGCCGACCGCGAGAACCTCGCCCTTCTGCGGCTTCTCCTTCGCGGTGTCCGGGAGGACGAGGCCGCTGGCCGTCGTCTCCTCCTCCTCGACCGCCCGGACGATCAGGCGATCTCCCAGGGGCTTGAGCTTCATGCGTTGCTACCTCCGTGCGGGGTTGATTCGTT
>CAZARJ010000325.1:0-2589 GCA_964487515.1 uncultured Conexibacteraceae bacterium
AGCTGGCCGGGATCCTGATCGAGGCCCGCCCCCCCGAGTGGGCCATCATCGGCGTCGGGATCAACCTCTCGATCCCGGACGACGAGTTCCCCGCCGACCTGCCCCGGCCTGCGACCTCCCTCGGCCACGACATCGACGCCGACGCGATGCGCGAAGCCCTGACCGAAGCCCTTGGCCGCTGGGTAGAGGCAGCTGCCGCCGCAGTGCGGGCGGAGTTCACCCGCCGCGACGCCGTCGCCGGCCGGGAGATCGGCTGGGAGGGAGGCCCCGAGGGCAGCGGCCGCACGGGCACCGCCTCCGGCATCGACGCGCACGGCAACCTCCTCGTCCGCGCCCGGGATGGCACCGAGACCGCCCTCGGCTCCGGCGAGGTTCACCTGAGGCTGGGTGCCGGCTAGAACGTACTCAGCAGCTGAGCCAGCCTGCCCTCGCCCGCGCGCAGATAGCTGGAGTGCGTCTCCTCGAGGGTCTCCAGCGAGTCGGCGCTCAGCAGGACGATGTCCAGGTCGCTATTGACGCTCGCGCGCTCCGCCTCCGAATAGGCGATGTGCGCGGCGTCGTAGTCGGTCCCGAACTCCTCGACCGTGACCTCACCGGTTGAGACGTTTCGGGTGACGAGAAAGTGCTTGATCTCTTCTGGGCTCATGGCGCGCTCCGTTCTCGGAATGTAGCGGCGCGCTCGGCCAAATGCCAAACGTGCCCAACGAGTGCCGGCTCGGGCTGGTCGCCAGCGTCGACGGCCGCGAGGAGGTCGGCTGCCGCTCGGTAGTAGTCGCGGAGCTCACTCGGCCCGCCGCCGGCTTTGAGCCGAAAATCGAAACTGACGGCGTCCTCCTCGACTTCGTTCGCCCAGAGATCCTGATTGGGCGTGCGCAATTGCACCTCGATCAACCTGCCGTGATGCCGGCCGTTCAGGTGCAGCGCACGGTAGCCGTCCGGCTTCGGGTCGGCCATGTAATCGCGCTCGCGCGTGATCGTCCAGTTCCGCCGCAGGCGACCCGCGACCTCGTATACGGCATCGCGATTCGGCAGGACCGCGCGAACCCCGCCGATGTCGCCCATGCGCGACAGCTTCATCCGCGGCAGCCGGACGAGCTTGTCGGCGATGGTCGGGGCCTTCTTGAGGCGTTGCCCGACGATCGGGCGCCCGTAATCGACGACGTAGTAGCGGAGATTCGCCGCGACGCGGGAGAGCGGCCGCTTGTGCTCGTCCCGCCACCACTGGACCACATCCCAGGCGTCGGCGATGTCGCCGTCAGGGATGTTGCGCAACCGCTCTCCATCCACGTCGATCTCTCCGGCGAGGTACTCAGCCAGGGTCTGCCCGGCCTTGTCGATCCTGTTCTTGCTGAAGCCCGCGATCGAACGAAAGTTAGAGCCCCGTGGCGTCGATCGACCCGAACGCTCGGGTGAGGCCATCGGCCTGGCGTCGTCAAGTGCGTCGGTGAGAAGCGTCATCGCAGGCGCTGAGATGAGCGCGGCCGGCGTTTAGCGAGCCGCGCCGAAGATCGCTTGCCGGCGGCTCCGCGAATCTATTCGGGTTTGCGGAGCCGCCGTGTCCATGGCCGGACTTCTCTCCAGCGGTGCATGACCTAGAGGCGTAGCCGGGCACGACCAGTCGCAGGCAGGTTGCCACCCGCCTCAGAGGACGGTTGGTTCACGTTATCGTCGACCGGTGTAGGGGGTGATTACTTGGTAAAGAAGTTCACGGGGTAGCACTGCTGGGCGGAAGCCGAGCGGCGCCGATCCGGAGATGCAAGAGGGTTCTCGGCAAGGACACCGTCCGGCGCAACGGCGGTACGGAAGCCCTGCGGTTCATGGGTGCGATTGCTGTTGGTTTCCATCCCTGTCTCCGGTCCTGGCGGGGGATCGATGGAGATCTTGGGCCTCGCGCCGTACTCTCGGCGCGGGTTCCGGTCTCCTCCCTGCGGGACGCCGCCATCATAAACACATCGGTATACGGAATGCAACCCCCACTTGAGAAAGACCAGTTCCGAAGGACAACCAAGGTGATCCCGGGGTGCATAAGCGCAGTCAGCACCGCTGGCTTGCATAAGACGGCCCTGTTCATGGAAAACGGAGACGGTCGCTCCGGGTCTGGGAGTTGCCGGGCCAGGTGCCTCCCGAGTGCCGACCGGGCGATGGCTCGCGCTTGACAGTGGCTTGGGTCACGGCGGGGCACACGACCAACTCGGGCCGGCATCGACAGCATCGCAACCGAGTACTAATCGGAGCGCTTTCGACGTGCAGGTCAGCAACGCCACGGATGCTGACCAAAGCATGAAATTCGTCTCCTAACTGCGACGAGCCCCGCACCAGCCCGCACGGTTCGCTTTTTGCCGGGCAACGCAGCAATCGGCGTATATCCGCCTGATTGCAAGGGTGACAACTTCTTTACCAAGTTACGGGGGCTTTCTCTTGATCGTGTGCCACCGGCCCGTGGAAACGGCCCCTCCGCACGGTTCCCCTTGAACGACCTCTCGGACGCGCCCGACGTTTGTCGCGCCGGCGCGCAGACGCCAATCCAAACGAATCAGAAAGGCCAGCCGGTGAACAAGCCACCACGCCGCACGACCACGACCCTCCTGA
>CAZARJ010000326.1:0-299 GCA_964487515.1 uncultured Conexibacteraceae bacterium
CGCGAGGGCGACGATCAGCGAGCGGCCGGACGAGCGCATGAGCAGGCCGGATTGTACGTGCCGGGCGGACGCCTGGGCGGGCGGTGCCGTCCCCAGGCGGGCGCGGTGACCGGGACCGCTCGATCGCGCCGGACGGCTCGCCCGGCGCGATCGGCGGGCGCTTTCCCGGGGCCGGTGCGGCGCGGCCGTCAGAGGACGTCGGTCAGCAGCAGCGTGAAGGCGATCGCGTTGTTGATCGCGTGCGCCACGATCGGGGCCCAGAGGGTGCCGCTGCGCGCGTAGAGCCAGGCCAGGACGAC
>CAZARJ010000326.1:309-2587 GCA_964487515.1 uncultured Conexibacteraceae bacterium
CGCGGGGGCGGCGAGCGCCGCGGCCGCGCCGGCGAGCGCCACGACGGGGAGCGTGCAGACGACGGTCAGCGAGCGGCCGGACGAGCGCATCAGAGGGCCCCGATTGTACGGGCCGCGCGGGCGGTTGCCCAGGGAGTCAGAGGACATCGGTGAGCAGGAGGGTGAAGGCGAGCGCGTTGTTGATCGCATGGGCCAGGATCGGCGCCCAGAGCGTGCCGCTGCGTTGGTAGAGCCAGGCGAGGACGACGCCGAAGACGCCGAGCTGGACGACCACCCCGAGGTTGCCGCTGCCCAGGTGCAGCGAGGCCCAGACGAGGGACGAGATCAGAGCGGCCGGCCACAGCGGGAGGGAGCGGCGCAGGGCGGCGAACATGAGGCCCCTGAAGAAGAGCTCCTCGGAGATCGGGGCGGCGACGGCGATCAGCAGCCCCGCGGCGGCGACGCTGAGCACCGATCCCTCGTCGGTGCCGAGCTGGCGCGTCACGTCCTCCTGCTCGGGGTTCAGCAGCGGCGCCAGCCCGGCCGAGATCAGCACGTAGACGAACCAGCCCAGGCAGGCGAGCCCGACCGCGGCCAGGGTCATGCGCCGCAGCCCGAGCCGCCGCAGCCCCGCGCCGAGGCCGTTGCCGTCGACCGCCGCGAAGCCGATCGCGGTGCCGCCGAGGCTTAGGGCGACGACGAGCTGCGCGAGGTCGCGTCCGGCCTCGGTGTCGAGCCCGGGGTCGAACGCGGCGACGATCAGGGTCCCGGTGAACAGCGTGAAGACGGCGACGAGGATCGCGAGCGCGACGGTGATCCCCCGGAAGCCGGTCTCGGGGAGGTCCGCGTAGCGGAAGGGGAACGCCGGGCGCCGCTCGGCCGGGGCGGCGGGCGCCGGGGCCTCGGCGGGCGGGGGCGGCGGCTCGCTCATGCGCGCAGATGCTGCCCGATCTCGAGCAGCGACCCGATGTCGCCGCCGCCCTCGCGGTCGATCCGCAGCACCTCGATCCCGGCCGCCCGCGCGCCCTCCACGTCCTCGTCGGAGTCGCCGACGTGAAGCGCCTCGGCGGCGGTGCAGCCGGCCCGCTCGAGGGCGACCTCGAAGATCCGCGGGTCCGGCTTGCCGGCTCCGACCGTCGCCGAGTCGAGCACCGCGTCGAAGTGCCCGGCGAGGCCGATCCGGGCCAGGACCTCGGGCAGCGCGCAGTCCCAGTTGGAGACGCAGATCGTGCGCAGCCCGAGCCGCCGCGCCTCCGCGAGCGCGGGCACGGCATCGGGGAAGGGCTCGAAGACGATCGCCTCCATCATCTTCTCCACCGGCACCGGCCGCCCGAGGCCGGCGGCGAGCACCTCGGCCGAGCGCTCGCGCAGGGTCGCGAGGGCGGCGGCGTCGCGACCCTCCCCCGCGTGGGCCTTGTAGAAGCGCATCTCGGCGCGGAAGGCCTCGCGCACCCGCTCGGCGGACAGGCCGGCGGTGAGCTCCGGGTCGAGGTGGTCCCAGGGGGGCAGCAGGCGCACGATCGTGCCCAGGGCGTCGAGGAAGAGGGCTCGGTGCGGCGGCATCGGGGCCCCGATTATCACCGGCCCGCCCGCGCCGCTATACAGATGGCCATGCAAGCGGCTCTCCAGGCGGCCGAGGGCGGCGGTGCCGCTCCCCCCGCGCCGCGGCCGGCCGGGGGCCCCCGCGCCGCCCCCGCGCGCCCGCCGGCGCTGATCGCGGCGCTGGCCCTCGTCCTGCTGGCGTTGCCGCTCGCCGCCCCGGGCACCGATCTCGTCCCCGGCGCCGGGCGCGGCGCTCCGGGCTGGCTGCTGGGCGTCTACGGGACGGGCCTGGGGACCGGCGCCGGCCTCTACCTGGGCCTCTTCTACGCGGCCGTCGTCGCCTGGGTCGCGCTCCTGCCCCTCGCTCCCCGCCTCGGCCGTCGCGGCGTCGCGCTCCTGGCCGGCCTGCTGATCGCCGCCTTCGCGCTCGCCCCGCCGCTGCTCTCGCTGGACGTCTTCAGCTACATCTCCTACGCGCGCCTCGGCGCCGTCCACGACCTCAACCCCTACGCGCACGCGCCCGCCGAGATCCCGCTCGACGCGGCCGCCGCCCGGGTCGACGACTTCCGCGGCGCGGTCTCGGTCTACGGGCCCCTGTTCACGCTCCTCAGCTACCCGCTCGGCCTGCTCGGCGTCCCGGCGGCGCTCTGGGCGCTGAAGGCGATCGCCGCGCTCTCCATCGCCGCCCTCGCGGCGCTCACAGCCCGCCTCGCCGAGCGCCGCGGCGTCGATCCCGCCTTCGCCGCCGCCTTCGTCG
>CAZARJ010000327.1:0-2545 GCA_964487515.1 uncultured Conexibacteraceae bacterium
GCCGAGCAGCGCGCGATGGATCATCAGCGGCCGGTGCTCGGCGTTGTCGGCGCCCTGGTAGGCGAGGTCGAAGCGCTCCGGCATGAAGAAGTCGAGCTGGCAGGTGCCGAGCTGCCAGGAGCGCCCGAGCGCGTCGGTGACGTGGAAGTCGATCTTCGGCCCGTAGAAGGCGCCGTCGCCGGGGTTCGTCCGGTACTCGCGCCCCAGGCCCTCGAGCGCCTCGCGCAGCATCCGCTCGGCCTGCTCCCACTGCTCGTCGGTGCCGATCGACTTCTCGGGCCGGGTCGAGAGCTCGACATCGACGCGGTCGAAGCCGAAGCGCGCGTAGAGCTCGTCGATCGCCTCCACGATCTCGACGACCTCGTCCGGGGCCTGCTCGGGGGCGCAGTAGACGTGCGCGTCGTCCTGGGTGAAGGCGCGCACCCGCAGCAGCCCGTGCAGGACCCCCTCGCGCTCGAAGCGGGAGACGCGGCCGAACTCGGCCAGCCGCAGCGGCAGCTCGCGGTAGGAGTGGCGCTCGGAGTCGAACACCAGGCAGGCGCCGGGGCAGTTCATCGGCCGGACCGCGAAGCGACGCTCGCGCTCGCGCTCCCGCTCGGCGGGCTCGGCGAAGAACATGTTCTCCTTGTAGTTGTCGTAGTGGCCCGAGCGGTGCCAGAGGTCCTCGTCGAGGATCTGCGGGGTCTCGATGCGCACGTAGCCGCGCTTGTCGAGCTGCGCCCGCACCTCGGCCTCGATCAGATCCAGCAGCACGGTCCCGTTCGGGAGCCAGAACGGCATCCCGGGGGCCTCCGGCCGGAGCGTGAACAGGCCCAGCTCGGGGCCCAGCCTGCGGTGATCGCGCGCCTTCGCCTCCTCGATCCGCTCCAGATGGGCGGCGAGGTCCTTCTTGCTGAAGAAGGCGGTGCCGTAGATCCGGGTCAGCATCTGGCGGGTCTCGTCGCCGCGCCAGTAGGCGCCGGCGACCGAGCCAAGCTTCACCGCCTTGATCCGGCCCGTCGAGGGCGCGTGCGGCCCGCGGCAGAGGTCGGTGAAGGGGCCGTTGCGGTAGAGCGAGACCGTCTCCACGCCCTCGTCGCGGATCAGGTCCTCGATCAGCTCCACCTTGTAGGGCTGATCCTCGGAGCGGAAGCGCTCGATCGCCTCCGCGACGGGGATGTCGGTGCGCTCGAACTCCTCGTCGGCGGCGATGTGCTCCGCCATCCGCTTCTCGATCCGTTCCAGGTCGGCCTCGCCGATCGTGACGCCCTCGGGGAACTCGAAGTCGTAGTAGAAGCCGTCCTCGATCGGCGGCCCGATCGAGACCCTGGTCCCGGGGTAGAGCTCGCAGACCGCGGTCGCCATCACGTGCGCGGCGTCATGGCGGATCAGCTCCAGCGCATCGTCGCTTCTCTCGGTGACGATCTCGATCTCCTCGCCGTCCTTCAGCGGCGCCGCGAGGTCGCGCACCTCCCCGTCGACGCGCAGCGCCAGGGCCGCCTTCGCGAGGCCCGGCCCGATCGCCGCCGCGGCGTCGGCGCCGGTCGCGCCCGCCTCGAGCTCCAGCGGGGAGCCGTCGGGGAGTTTCACCGTCAGTTCGCTCATCGCAGGGACGGCATGCTACGGCCCGCCCGCCCGGAGCCCGCAGTCGGTCGGCTCCCCGTCTCCGGGCGCGGGCGCCGGCAGCCGGGCGCCGGGGCCCTGCACGCGCCAGAGCGAGACTCCGCGCCGGTACAGGACGCGCTGGAGGTTCTCGAACGGGGCCAGCCGCCGGCGGCTGACGGTGATCACCCAGGGGAAGCCGTCCGGAGCCGGCGCCGCCACCTCCCCGCCGTCGGGCAGCGGCTCCAGGCAGAGGCGGCCCGCTCCGCGCAGCTCCCAGGCGTAGTAGGCGCGGCCGTGGCGGGACTCGAGCTGCGGCGCCGGGACGAGCGTCAGGACCGCCTCGCCGGCGACGAACGGCCGCGCCTTGGCGACGCCGCTCGTGTAGGTGCCGGGCCCGATCGGGGCGTTGGCAAGCGCCAGGGCGCTCGAGCCCGCGGCGGCGAGCGCGAAGGCGGCGCCGAGCAGCGCGGCGAGACGGCTGGCCCCCGCCCCGTGGGCGCCCCTTCGCCAGGCCGCCGGGAGATCGGCGGCGAGGGCCGCGCGCGCCGCGAGCAGCATCACCAGGGGGGCGAGCATCTGCAGCGCCTTGGCGGCGGTGTAGGGGGTCCCGGCGACCCGCGCGCCGAGCCAGATCAGCGCCGCGGCGGCGAGGTAGGCGAGCAGGGCGCGCTCCCGCTCGCGCCAGGCGGCGGCGATGCCGGCGGCCAGCGCCGCCAGCGCGAGCAGCGCGCCGAGATAGAAGGCGAGCGCCGGCACCGATCCCGAGCCGGGCTGCAGCCGGAAGTCGCCGCTGGGCCAGACGCCGAGCGCCGTCAGCGGATTGACCTGCCCGAAGAGGTTGCCGAGCGAGTTGTCATAACCCTCGGGCCGCTCGCCCTCCTCCCGCCCGCTCGCGGCGGCGATCGGCTCCGCGGCGCCCCGGTCGGCGGGGCCGCCTCCGGCGCCCGGGCCCCCCGCGTCG
>CAZARJ010000328.1:0-2542 GCA_964487515.1 uncultured Conexibacteraceae bacterium
GTCGCTGAAGGTGAGCTGCCAGTCGCCCCCGCCGGTGGTGGCCTTCAGCGCTCCGGCGGAGACGGTGGCCGCGCCGGCCGGCTGGGCCGCGACCGCGGCGCCCGCGGCGAGCACGGCGGCGAGGACCGTGCCGATCAGGCGCGCTCGCAGTAAGGAGCCGTTGACGCAGACCCGCATCGGGCCAAGATGGCAGATTCGCGGCGGGCGGGCTTCAGGCGGGCTCGCCCATGCGCTCGCCGAGCGAGCGCCAGGCCCCGGCCGCGTCCGTCACGGTGAGATCGAGCGCGGCGTCGCCGCAGCCGATCGCGATCACCTCGCCGCCCGCGGTGCCGATCCGGGTGGCCAGGCCGCGGGCGCAGAGCGCCTCGACCGTGGCCTCGGGACCGGCCAGCACGAAGCCGCCCGGTCCCTCGCCGAAGAGCCAGTCCTCGGCGCTCCCGCCGCGCTCGTCCCGGAGCCCCGCGAGGCCGGCCTCGAGGCCGATGCCGCCGGCGATCGCGCACTCCGCCAGCGCGCAGGCGAGGCCGCCGTCGGAGACGTCGTGGATCGCGGTCAGCTCGCCGCCGCGGGCCGCCTCCCGAACCGCGCCGATCGCCTCCCGCACCGCCTCGAGCTCGAAGGGGCCGAGGCCGGGGCCGAGCTCGCCGCGCAGCTTCGTCAGCTCGGAGCCGGCGAGGGCGGGGGCGAACGGTCCCGCCAGCGCGATCGCGTCGCCCTCGCGCAGCGCCAGCCCGGGGACCCGCTCGGGATCGGGGAGCTCGCCGACCATGCCCACCACCGGCGTCGGGTAGATCGGCCCCCGGTCGGTCTCGTTGTAGAGCGAGACGTTGCCGCCGACGACCGGCACGCCGAGCGCCTCGCAGGCATCCGCCAGGCCCTGCGTGGCCCGGTCGAGCTGCCAGGCGACCGCCGGCTTCTCCGGGTTGCCGAAGTTGAGGCAGTTGGTCAGCCCCAGCGGCGCGGCGCCCACGCAGGCCAGGTTCTGGGCGCACTCGAGCACGGCCTCGATCGCGCCCGCGTAGGGATCGCAGGCGACCCGGCGGCCGTTGCCGTCGATCGAGACGGCGATCGCGCCCCCGGTCTCGGCGAGGGCGAGGACGGCCGCGTCGGCCTCCTCGGGCCGCCGCACCGTGCGCGACTGCACGATCGAGTCGTACTGCTCGAAGGCCCAGCGCTTGGAGGCGATCGAGGGCGAGGCGAGCAGCGTGCGCAGGATCGCGCCGGCGTCGCCGCCCGCGCCGGCGAGCGCGGGATCGGCCCGGTTCGGGTAGATCCAGCCCTCGGGCTCGGCCGGCTTGAGGTCGTAGAGGGGGCAGTCGTCGACGAGCAGCGCGACCGGCATCTCGCCCGCCGGCTCGTCGCCGTCGAAGACGCGGAAGAGGTTCGTGTCGGTGATCGTCCCGATCGCCGCGCCGCCCGTCTCCCAGCGCCGGCAGGTGGCGAGAACCTCCTCGAGGTTCTCCGGCTCGACCACCGCCAGCATCCGCTCCTGCGACTCGGAGACCATCACCTCGAACGGCTCCAGGTCGGGATCGCGCAGCGGCACCTTCGCCACGTCGATGTCGATCCCGACTCCGCCCGCGGCGGCCATCTCGCTCGCCGAGGAGGTGAGGCCGGCGGCGCCCAGGTCCTGGAGCGAGACGATCAGGTCGCGCTCGAGCAGCTCCAGGCAGCACTCCATGACCTTCTTCTCCTCGAAGGGGTCGCCGATCTGGACGGTGGGCCGCTTGCCCTCGTCCTCGTCGAGCTCCGCCGAGGCGAGCACGGAGGCGCCGCCGATCCCGTCCCGCCCCGTCGTCGCCCCCATCAGCACGACCACGTTGCCGACCCCGGCCGCCGCCGCCCGGACCATGCGCTCCGTGCGCGCCAGCCCCACGCACATCGCGTTGACGAGGCAGTTCTGCTCGTAGGGGGGCTCGAAGTAGACCTCGCCGCCGACCGTCGGCACGCCGATCGAGTTGCCGTAGTGGCCGATCCCGGCGACGACCCGGTCGAACAGGTAGCGGGAGCGCTCCGAGCCGAGCTCGCCGAAGCGCAGCGAGTCGAGGATCGCGATCGGGCGGGCGCCGAGCGCGAAGACGTCGCGGAGGATGCCGCCGACCCCGGTCGCCGCGCCCTGAAACGGCTCCACCGCGCTGGGGTGGTTGTGCGACTCGACCTTGAAGGCGACCGAGTGGCCGTTGCCGACGTCGACCGCGCCCGCGTTCTCGCCCGGGCCCATGACCACGCGCGGCCCCTCCGTCGGCAGGCGCCGCAGCAGCTTGCGCGAGTGCTTGTAGGCGCAGTGCTCCGACCAGAGCAGCGAGAACATCGCCAGCTCGACGTCGTTCGGCTCCCGTCCCAGCCCGGCGACGATCAGCTCGTACTCGTGATCGGTGAGCCCGAGCTCGCGGTGCTTCGCTTGATCGGACGGACCGGCCACGTCCGCGCCATTCAACTAGATGCCGCCCCCGCCCGCCCCCGGGCCGAGTGGCTCTCCCGCCCGCGCACGATCCGCGTCCCGAGCCGCTGGGCTGGATAACGCCAACCGCGAGCCGCTGGG
>CAZARJ010000329.1:0-2538 GCA_964487515.1 uncultured Conexibacteraceae bacterium
ACCGCGTCGAGCTGACCCGCTACGCGATCCGCCGCGGCCTGGTCGAGCCGTAGGGCCGGCCTTCGGCCCCTGCCGTCGCGGCCGGCCGCCGGACCCGGGCCGGGATCGTCAGACGGTCAGCGTGTCGGCGTCCGGCGAGGCGATCGTCTTCACGGAGACGATCTCCAGCGTCCGGGTCCGGCCGTTCGGCAGCTCGACGGTGACCGTCTCGCCCTCGCGGCGGCCGAGCAGGGCCTGGCCCATCGGCGAGGCGACGGAGATCCCGTCGGAGCCGATGCGCTCGAAGGCGCCGAGCAGGCGGCGCTCGGTGACCTTCTCGGAGTCGGCGAACTTGAGCTCCACGATCGTTCCCAGCGCGACGGTGTCGATCGGCCCGTCGCCGGGCTCGTCGACGACCTCCGCCGTCTCCAGCAGGGCCTCGAGATTGCTGATCCGGGTGGCCAGCACGGCCTCCTCCTCGGCGATCTGGAGGTACTCGTCGTTGCTGCCGGAGTCGCCCGACTCGCGCGCCTCCTTGAAGCGCAGCGGGAACTGGACCTCGGCCTCCTCGCGCAGGCGCTCGAGCTCCGCGCGCAGCGCGATCTCCCCCTCGCGGGTGATCAGCATGCTCGGATTGCGCGGGCCCTCGGTCACGGTGGCTCCATTGCTCTGTCGCTCGGTTCCCATTGGATGAATGATCGAGGGCGGCGAGCGAGCCCTCAATGGTGCTTTATGACCATTTGCAGGGCGATCCAATCGCGCCCCCCGGAGATTGGAGCGCGGGCCCGGACACCTGGTCGCCGGGGCGGCGCCCCGGGGCCGGGAGGGCGGAGCCCTGAGCTGGGGGATCGGGCCCTGAGCTATAACCAGTCCGATGCGTGATCCGGATCGCAACAGCTCGACCGTCGAGCTCGAGATCGAGGGGATGAGCTGCGCGTCCTGCGTGGCCCGGGTGCAGAAGGAGCTGAACGGGCTCGCGGGGGTCGAGGCGGCGGTGAACTTCGCCACCGAGCGGGCCGCGGTCGCCTACGACCCCGAGCTGGTGGGGACCGGGGAGATGCTGCGCGCGGTCGCCGAGGCCGGCTACCGGGCACGTCCCGTCGCCGCGCCCGGAGCGCCCGTCGACGATGCGCCCGACGACGACCACGCCCACGACCACGGCGACGCGCGGGGCGATCGGCTCGGGCTGCGGCTCGCCGTCGCGGCGACGCTGTCGGTCCCGGTGCTGCTCGTCTCGATGATCCCGGCCCTCCAGTTCGACCGCTGGGCCTGGGTCATGCTGGCGCTCGCCACGCCCGTCGTCCTCTGGGCCGGCTGGCCCTTCCACCGCTCCTCCTGGCGCGGCCTCAGGCACGGCGCCCTGGGCATGGACACGCTGATCTCGCTCGGCACGCTGGCCGCCTGGGGCTGGTCGGTGGCGGCGCTGCTCTTCCTTGACGCGGGCGCGCCCGGGATGCGCATGGAGCTCGACTTCTTCGTCGACCGCGACGCCGGCGCCGGGCACGTCTACTTCGAGGTCGCCGCCGTCGTCATCACCTTCCTGCTCGCCGGCAGGCTGGCCGAGGACCGGGCCAAGCGCCGGGCCGGCTCGGCGCTCCGCACCCTGCTCGAGCTGGGGGCCAAGGACGCCGCCGTCCTCGACGACGCGGGCGGCGAGCGCCGGGTCCCGATCGACCGGCTCGCGGCCGGCGACCGCTTCGTGGTCCGCCCCGGCGAGCGGGTCGCCACCGACGGCGTCGTCGAGAGCGGCCACTCCGCGGTCGACGCGTCCCTGCTCACCGGCGAGCCGGTCCCGGTCGAGGTCGGTCCCGGGGAGGAGGTCGCGGGCGCGACCGTGAACGCGGGCGGGCGGCTGATCGTGCGCGCGACCCGCGTCGGCTCCGAGACGGCGCTCGCCCAGATCGCGCGCCTCGTCAGCGCGGCACAGGCCGGCAAGGCCCCGGTGCAGCGGCTCGCGGACCGGATATCCGCCGTCTTCGTGCCCGTGGTGATCGTGATCGCCCTGCTCACCCTGGCCGCCTGGCTGCTCACCGGCAGCGGAGCGGGGGCCGCCTTCACGGCCGCCGTGGCGGTGCTGATCTTCGCCTGCCCGTGCGCGCTCGGGCTCGCCACCCCGACCGCGATCCTGGTCGGGACCGGCCGCGGCGCGCAGCGCGGGATCCTGATCCGCGGCCCCGAGGTCCTGGAGTCGACCCGGCGCATCGACACCGCGGTCCTCGACAAGACCGGCACCGTGACGACGGGGGAGATGACCCTGGCCGGCATCACCGTCGCCGGGGGCGTCGACCGCGACGACGCGCTGCGCACGATCGGCGCCCTCGAGGCGGCATCCGAGCACCCGATCGCGCGCGCCATCGCCGCCGGCGCCGCGGCCGCGTCGGGGAGGCCGCTGCCGGCGGTCGAGGGCTTCCAGAACCGTGCGGGGCTCGGCGTGGTGGGGACGGTGGACGGGCGGCGGGTGCTCGCCGGGCGGCCGCGCCTGCTCGCCGACGAGGGCCTGGAGATCCCCGCGGAGCTGGCGGCGGCGCAGGCGGCCCCGGAGGAGCGGGGCCAGACGGC
>CAZARJ010000330.1:0-2531 GCA_964487515.1 uncultured Conexibacteraceae bacterium
GAGAAGTGCGTCGGCTGCTCGCTCTGCGCGGCGGCCTGCCCGGCCGACTGCATCCGCGTCGTCGCCGCCGAGAACGATCCGGACAACCGGGTCTCGGCCGGGGAGCGCTACGCCGCCGTCTACGAGATCAACCTCGCGCGCTGCATCTTCTGCGGCTACTGCGAGGTCGCCTGCCCCTTCGACGCGATCACCATGAGCCACGAGTACGAGATGGCCGACTACAACCGCGGCGACCTGATCTTCACCAAGGAGATGCTGCTCGCGGAGTCGGTGGAGCGCACCCCGCTCCGCAACGAGGGCGAGTAGCCCGCGACCGGGCGAGGGCCGGAGTGCCGGCCTGAATCCCGCCCCCGTCGCTGGGCCGGACGTGCCCTACTGGGGAGGATCACGTCGGGATACCGACGCAGATCACCCCAGTAGCCCGCGCCGACGACTTCTTACCCCTGAGGACCACAGAGGGGACGGGCCGGGACTCAGCCGCGGCCGTCGCGCTCGCGATACGCCGCGATCTCGGCCGCCGATAGCCCCCAATCGAGCAGCGGCTGATCCCCGTCGGCGCCCGGCTCTGAGGCCGGCGCGGGGACGCCGGGCGAGGTGCGGCTGAAGCGGGGCGCGGGCGCGGGCTGCAGGTGCTCGCCGATCCGCACGAAGCTCCCCCGGGCGACGTTGTGGGGATGCCCGCTCGCCTCGCCGATCCGGAGCACCGGGGTCACACAGGCGTCGGTGCCGGCGAACGCTTCCTCCCACTCGGCGCGGGTCCGGGCGCGGAAGATGTCGGCGAAGCGCTGCTTGAACTCCGGCCAGCGGGACCGGTCCATCTGCGGAAGCTCTTCCGGGTCGAGCTCCAGCACGCGCAGCAGCTCGGCGTAGAACTGGGGCTCGAGGGCGCCGACCGCCATGTGGCCGCCATCGGCGCACTCGTAGACCTCGTAGAAGTGCGCGCCGGAGTCGAGCAGGTTCGTCCCCGGCTCATCCGACCAGCCGCCCGCGTCGCGCAGCGCGTGGATCAGGGTCATCATCGCCGAGGCGCCCTCGACCATCGACGCGTCCACCACCTGGCCGCGGCCCGAGCTGCGCGCCTCGAGCACCGCGCAGACGATCCCGAAGGCGAGCAGCATTCCGCCGCCGCCGAAGTCCCCGAGCAGGTTGAGCGGGAAAAGCGGCCGCTCGCCCCGCCGCGCCATCGCGCCCAGCGCCCCCGCGAGCGAGATGTAGTTGATGTCGTGCCCGGCGCTCGCCGACATCGGCCCCTGCTGGCCGTACCCCGTCATGCGCCCGTAGACGAGCCGCGGATTGCGCTCCGCGAGCTCTTCGGGCCCGACTCCCAGCCGCTCCATCACCCCGGGCCGGAAGCCCTCGACCAGCGCGTCGGCGTCCTCCGCCAGCCGCAGCACGAGGCCCCTCCCCGCCTCCGTCTTCAGATCGCAGCCCACCGACGGACGGCCACGATGCAGGTGGTTCCAGGAGCCCGACCCGAGCCCCGCCGCCGCCCCCGCGCGCTCGAGCCGGATCACATCGGCTCCCATGTCGGCGAGCATCATCGCCGCGAACGGCCCCGGCCCCAGCGAGGCGACCTCGATCACCCGGATGCCGTGCAGGGGCCCCACGCCGCGGGAGCCTATCCGAGGGCTACCGGCAGCCCGCCGGCCGGGCCTTCCCTTCCCCTCGGCGGAGGCGTCGGCATCCCGCCGCGCACTCGGCTCTGGGCACGTCAACTCCGCTATCCGGCCATGAATCCGACGAAACACGTATCCGTTGCCGCATGTCCGGACGCCGTCTAACCTTCTAGTCCGTTCGCGGCTTCGTGGTGCGTATGGCGCGTTCCCCATTCGGGCTGCGGTCCAAGAAGGTCACGGTTGCGCCGCACTGGCTCTCGGGGGCTGTCCCCGGCCGTGCGCTCAGTGAACTCAAACGGTGGGAAGGGAAGCGGGTTTGATCGGGGGCAAATTGGCGGGAAGCGATTGTGATTCGGTGCTGATCGGGGTGTGGAATGTGCATTGACGGTCACCAGCACCGTGACCATGTCTGGCGTACGCCGGTGCTGGTATGTGCTGCGGTGTTCTTGCTTGGGGCTGCCGGCTGTGGCGATGGCGATGACGGTGGAGATGGCGCGGCGGCGGAGGCGGCGGTCGTAGATTCGGTCGATGGGTATCTGACCGCAATGAGGGAGGGGGATGCGAAGGCGGCGTGCGAATACCTGCTGCCGCCGAGCGCGCGGAAGTCGTCGCCAGTGTCGGAATGCGTGGCGGAAATGCGGAAGGAAGATGCGCTTGGGAAGCTCGGGCGGCAGACTCCCGATGTGAGCTCTGTCAAAGTCGACGGAAAGCGTGCGACAGTGAGGTTTGAGGGCTCCTCCAAGCCGTTGGGGTTGGTCGAGGAAGACGGGCAGTGGTATCTCACCGCACTCATCGGGGCGCGTTGACCTCGTGGCGCTGAGGGCTCAGCTCAACGATCAGCCGAAGGGATCACGACGTGCCGAGGCGGCGGTCGAGGAAGGCGGCGACGTCGTCCAGGGCGGCGCGGGCGGCGCT
>CAZARJ010000331.1:0-2518 GCA_964487515.1 uncultured Conexibacteraceae bacterium
CGAGGCCGGGCGGGCGGAGCGCGTGCTCGTCGTCGGCGCCGATCTCGCCTCCCGCTTCACCGATCCCGACGACCGCAAGACCGCCGCCCTGTTCGCCGACGGCGCCGGCGCCGCGCTGCTCGTCCCCACCGCGCCCGGCGCGAACGGATCGGGCGGCGCGATCGGGGAGATCGTGATGCGCACCGACGCGGGCGGCTCCGAGCTGGTCGTCGTCGACAGCGAGGAGCGGCTGATGCGGATGCAGGGTCGCGACACCTTCCGCGCCGCGGTCGCCTCGCTGAGCGCGGTCACGGCCGAGGTCGCGGAGCGCTCCGGGGTCGGCCTCGGCGAGATCGACCTGTTCGTCTACCACCAGGCGAACCAGCGCATCACCCGCGCCGTCGGCGAGCGGCTCGGCCTGCCGGGCGAGCGCGTGGTCGACTGCATCGAGCGGCTCGGGAACTCCTCCGCGGCGACGATCCCGCTGGCGCTCGAGCACGCGGCGGCGGACGGCCGCCTGCGCCCCGGCTCGCGGGTGCTGCTGGGCGCGTTCGGCGCCGGCCTCGTCTGGGGCGCGGCGCTGCTGAGCTGGGACGGCGAGGTGGCCCGGTGAGCGCGGCGGAGCCCCGGGACGCGGACCCCGCCGCGCGCGGCTGCGCTCTCGTCACCGGCGCCTCGCGCGGGATCGGCGCGGCGACGGCGCGGCTGCTCGCCGCCGCGGGATGGCCGGTCGGGCTGCTCTGCCGCACGCCGGGGGCCGCGGTCGAGTCGATCGCGCAGGAGATCGGGGCGGCAGGCGGCCAGGCCGAGGTGCTGATCGGCGACATCGCCGACCCCGAGCTGCCCGACGCCGCCTTCGGACGCCTCGAGGAGCGCTGGGGCGGCGTCGCCGCGCTGGTCAACAACGCCGGCCTGACCGTGGACGGGCTCGCCCCCCGGATGAGCGACGAGAGCTGGAGCCGGGTCCTGGACGTGAACCTGTCCGGCACCTTCCGGATGACCCGCCGGGCGCTCGGGCCGATGATGCGCCGCCGCTGGGGCCGGATCGTCAGCGTCGGCTCGATCGTCGGGCGGCGGGCGAACCCCGGCCAGGCCAACTACGCGGCCGCCAAGGCCGGCCTGGAGGCGATGAGCCGCACGGTGGCGAGCGAGGTGGCCCGGCGCGGGATCACCGTCAACACCGTCGCCCCCGGCCTGATCGAGACCGAGCTCACCTCGAGCGGCGTGGGCGAGGGGCTGGCGACGGCGATCCCGATGCGCCGCGCCGGCACCGCCCGCGAGGTCGCGGCCTGCATCCGCTTCCTGATCTCGGATGACGCTTCCTACGTGAACGGAACGACCCTGACAGTCGACGGCGGCTTGACCGCCTGAAAGGAGAGCAGAGATGGCGGAGACGAAGAGCGGCGGCGTGAGCAAGGAGGCGGTCGCGGACCGGATCGCCGAGGCGCTGGTGGAGTTCGGCGCCGAGCGCGAGGCGATCAGCCCGGAGGCGACGTGGGAGGCCCTCGACATCGACTCCCTCGATCTGGTCGAGCTGGCCCAGATCGTCGAGGACGAGTACGGCGTCGAGCTGCGCGAGGCCGACATGGAGCAGCTGGAGACGGTCGGCGACGCGATCGAGATGGTCAGCTCGAGGCTCGGGTGAGCGGCCGATGAGGCCCCGCGTCGCGATCACCGGGCTCGGCGCCGTCACCCCGCTGGGGGTCGGCGCGGAGCCGCTGCTGCGCCGCTGGTGCGCGGGCGACGTCGGGATCGCCGACGGGCTCGCGCGCTGCTCGGACTTCGATCCCGAGGAGCTGCTCACGGTCAAGGAGCGGCGCCGGGCCGACCGCTTCACGCAGCTCGCCCTCGTCGCCGCCCGCGAGGCGATCGGGCAGGCCGGCTGGAACGGCGAGCGGCCGGCCGGGCCGGAGCGGCTCGGCTGCGTGATCGGGACCGGGATCGGCGGGATCGGCACGATCGAGGACCAGCACGACGTGCTCCGCGACCGCGGGCCCGGCGCGCTCTCGCCGCTGGCGGTGCCGCTGATGATGGCCAACGCGGCGAGCGGCGTGATCGCGATGCGCCACGACCTGCGGGGCGAGTGCTTCGGCGTCGTCTCGGCCTGCGCCGCGGGCGCGCACGCGATCGGCACCGGCCTGCGCGCGATCCGCGACGGCGCCATCGACGCCTGCGTAGTGGGCGGCGCGGAGGCCGGGATCACGCCGCTCGCCTCCGCCGCCTTCGAGGGCATGGGCGCGACCTCCAGGTCCGGGATCTGCCGGCCCTTCGAGCGCCGCCGCGACGGCTTCGTGCTCGGCGAGGGCGCGGGCGCGGTGGTGCTCGAGTCCGCCGCCGCCGCGGCCCGCCGCGGGGCCGAGCCGCTCGCCTGGCTCGACGGCTACGGGGCGACCGCCGACGCCCACCATCTGACCGCTCCCGACCCCGACGGCAGCGGCGCCGTGCGCGCCATGCGGGCGGCGCACGGCAACGCGGGCGGGCCCGCCGACGCGGTCGGCGACGGGAACGCGCCCGGCACCTCCACGCCGCTCCACGACCG
>CAZARJ010000332.1:0-2515 GCA_964487515.1 uncultured Conexibacteraceae bacterium
CAGGTGGCTGAGCTTCTCCTCGAAGGTCTCGGGGTGGGTCTGGCGCATCGGCGCGCCAGTTTATTGAGGCGACGGCAGACGAAGGCGGGCGGGGGGGACCGGCGCGCCGCAGCCCGTCGCCGGCGACGCTCAGCGAGTCGCGTAGAGCATGTGCAGATCGGTGCCGCGCATGATCTCCTCCTGCGCGCGGCGGACGCGATACCCCTGCTCGCCGAGCAGGGCGGAGATCTCGGCGACACGCTCAGCCCCGTGGGCCTCGACGACGAGCTGCTCGCAGCGCTCCCACGCCTGCTCGTCGAGGCCCCTGAGGACGTCGAGCTCGGCCCGCTCGACGTCGATCTTGAGCAGATCGATGCGCTCGATCCCCTCCTCGCGGACGACCTGCGCCAGCGTCCGCAGCTCGCCGCGCAGCGTCTCCGGCTCGTAGCGGCCGGCCACCTGCCGCTCGGCCTGCTCGGCGCTCGACCCGGCGTTGCTCAGGGCGCGCCGGACGAGCTCGCGGTCGCGCTCCGGCTCGGCGTAGAGGCCGGACATCGCCGCCGCTCCCGGGTAATAGGTGAACTCGGCGGAACCGGGGCGATCGGCGAGGCCGAAGGGATAGGTGACGCACGCCGGGTGAGCGGCGACGTTGGCGCGCAGGAGCTCGTAGTTGGGGCCGATAGGCTCGAAGCTGTGCACCGCTCCGGCCTCGCAGTCCGCCGCGAAGAAGGTCGCCGCGACGCCGACGTTGGCGCCGACGTCGAGCACAGTGGCGCCCGGCTCGAGCTGCACGCCGTCGCGCAGGTAGACACGCTCGCCGACCACCTCGTCGAGCTGGAACCAGAGCTGCGAGGGGTCGTGATGGCGGAGCGACAGGTAGGGCTCGCGGGCCCACGCCGGCTGCGGGTTGGGAGCGGGCACCATCGGGGCTCGCGACAAGTGAAGCACAGCAGCGTGGCTCCTCCTCAACCGCGCTCTGCCGGTCCGGCGCGTCCCCGGCGCGGGTTGCGACGTCGGCCCCCGATCACCGTTCTCGACGCCGAGCACCCGCATCCGATGGCGATGTTCTTCGATGGCCTCAGGCGACGCCGGCGTGAGCACTACGCGGGTCGCGAGCCGAGGCCCGGGAAGCGGCGGGCGGTGGTGACGATGGTTCACGACGAGGCCCTGTTCCTGCCGATCTGGCTGCGCTACTACTCCCGCTTCTTCGATGCCGCCGACATCCACGTGCTGGACCACGAGACGACGGACGGCTCGACCGACGGGCCCGGGTTCGTGCGGGTGCCGGTGACCCATCCGCAAGTCGATCACGCCTGGATGGTGGAGACGATCCAGGCCTACCAGCACGAGCTCCTGGAGCGCTACGACGTCGTTCTGGTCACCGACGTGGACGAGATCGTGGCGCCGGTCCCGGAGTTCGGGACCCTCGGCGACTACATCGACCGCTTCGACGAGGAGTTCGTCAACACGATCGGATACGAGCTCATCCACCTCGTCGATCGCGAGCCGCCATTCGACCCCGCCAAGCCGGTCCTGGAGCAGCGCCGCTACTGGTTCGCCAACGACGCCTACGACAAGCCCGCGCTGGCGACCGTGCCGATGGATTGGAAGCCCGGCTTCCACGAGCGCGTCGACGCGAAGACCAACTTCGACCCCGACCTGCGGCTGATCCACCTGCACCGGCTGGACTACGAGCTCTGCCGCGCGCGCCACGCCCTCCGCCGCAAGCGAAGCTGGGGGAGCCGCGACCTGAGCGAGGGATGGGCGGTGCACAACCGGATCGTCCGCAAGCGTGCCTTCGACCGCTGGTTCTACGAGCGCAGCGGGCTCGAGGACTTCGGGATCGCGATGGAGATCCAGGAGATGCCCGCCTCCTGGCGAGGGATGTTTTGAGCGCCGGCCACCGAGGCGGAGGAGGGTCGCGCTCCGGCTCGCGCCGGGCGCCGCGCCGCCTCGCGCGCCGCGCCGCCGTCCGTGCCCTCGACGCCGTCGATCCGCTCCTCTTCCCGCCCACCACCGACCCGGCCGAGCAATGGCTCCGGCAGCGGCTCAACGAGGCGATCGACGGCCGCCTGCGAGCGCTCGGGACCGCGGGCCTGGACGGGGCCGAGATCAGCGGCGACTTCCACGCGGGGCGCGAGTGGCGCTCCTTCACGAGCCTCGACTACCCGGACTTCGATCTCTGCGCCCCGCTCGCCGAGACCGAGCGCTTCGACGTCGTGATCTGCGAGCAGGTGCTCGAGCACGTCGCCGACCCCTGGCTCGCGGCGCGCAACCTGCACGGGCTCTGCCGGCCCGGGGGCCGCCTCGTCGTCTCGACGCCGTTCATGGTCCGCGTCCACGAGCTGCCGCAGTATGGGATGCGGGACTACTGGCGCTTCACCCCCCGCGGGCTACGCACGCTGCTCGAGTCGGCCGGCTTCGCGGTGGAGGAGGTCGGCTCGTGGGGCAACCGCGAGGCCGTGGTCGGCAACCTGCGCGGCTGGTCGGCCTACCGGCGCTGGCACTCGCTGGCCAACGAGCGCGACATCCCGCT
>CAZARJ010000333.1:0-2493 GCA_964487515.1 uncultured Conexibacteraceae bacterium
GGGTGCGACTCCTCGTAGGCGTCGATCCGGTCGGCCTGATCGAGGGTGACCCCGATCTCGTCCAGGCCGTTCAGCAGGCGGTGGCGGATCTCCTCGTCGACCTCGAACTTGACCACGCCGCCGGCGTAGTCGACCGTCTGGTCGTCGAGGTCGATCCGGACCTCGCCCGCCTCGGCGATCCCGCGGCAGTGCTCGCGCGGCAGGATCACCGGCAGCAGCCCGTTCTTGGTCGCGTTGACGTAGAAGATGTCCGAGAACGAGGGCGCGATCACGGCCTCGAAGCCGAAGTCGGCCAGCGCCCACACGGCGTGCTCGCGCGAGGACCCGGAGCCGAAGTTGGGCCCGGCGACCAGCACCGGGTTCGGCTCCAGCTCGATCTCGCCGTCGCGGATCCAGTCGTAGAAGAGGAACTCGCCGAACCCGGTCCGCTCGATCCGCTTCAGGAACTGCTTGGGGATGATCTGGTCGGTGTCGACGTCGGAGCGATCCAGCACCGACACCTTGCCCTCGATCACATCTACCGCTCTCATCGCGTCTCCTCCGTCCTCGTAGTCGTAGCCGCCGGCCGGTCCGGGTGCGCTGCGCGCCGCGTCCTCACGCCCACTCCCGGATGTCGACGAACCGTCCCTCGATCGCCGCCGCGGCGGCCATCCGCGGGCTCACCAGATGGGTGCGCCCGCCCTTGCCCTGCCGGCCCTCGAAGTTGCGGTTCGAGGTCGAGGCGCAGCGCTCGCCCTCCATCAGGATGTCCGGGTTCATGCCCAGGCACATGGAGCAGCCCGAGGCCCGCCACTCGAAGCCGGCCGAGCGGAAGACCTCGTGCAGGCCCTCCTCCTCGGCCTCCTTGCGGACCTGCTCGGAGCCGGGGACGACCATCGCGCGCAGGGTCGAGGCGACCTTGCGCCCCTCGACCAGGGCCGCGGCGCTGCGCAGGTCCTCGATCCGCGAGTTCGTGCAGGAGCCGATGAAGACCCGGTCCAGCGGGATCTCGGTCATCGGCGTGCCCGGCTCGAGCGCCATGTACGAGAGGGCCCGCTCGGCCGTCTCGGCGTCGACGGGACCCTCCCCCAGCGCCGCCGGATCGGGGACCGTGTCGGTGACCTCGCAGACCATGCCCGGGGTCGTTCCCCAGGTGACCATCGGCGAGATCGTCGCGGCGTCGATCTCGACCTCGCGGTCGAAGGTCGCGTCCTCGTCGGTGCGCAGCCCGCTCCAGTCCGCGACCGCCGCCTCGAAGTCCTCCGGCGCCCCGGGCCGGCCCTCGACGTAGGCGAAGGTCTTCTCGTCGGGGGCGATCATGCCCGCGCGGCCGCCGCCCTCGATCGTCATGTTGCAGATCGTCATCCGGCCCTCCATCGAGAGCCTGCGGATCGGCTCGCCCGCGTACTCGACCACGTGCCCGACCATGCCGCCGGTGCCCAGGCGGCCGATCGTGGCCAGGATCAGGTCCTTGGCGCCGACCTCCGGCGAGAGCTCGCCCGTGTAGTTGATCCGCATCGTCTTCGGGCGCCTCTGGACCAGCGTCTGGGTCGCCAGCACGTGCTCGACCTCGGACGTCCCGATCCCGAATGCCAGGGCCCCGAAGGCGCCGTGCGTGGAGGTGTGGGAGTCGCCGCAGACGATCGTCATCCCGGGCTGGGTGAGCCCCAGCTCGGGCCCGATCACATGCACGATCCCGCGCCGCATCGAGCCCAGCGAGTACAGCGGCACGCCGAACTCCTCGCAGTTGGCCTCCAGCTTCTCGACCTGCTTGCGCGAGAGCTTGTCGGCGATCATCCGCGCCACCGGCGTGTCGTCGGTGGGGACGTTGTGGTCGGCCGTGGCCAGGGTCCGGTCGGGACGACGCACCCCGCGGCCCGCCAGGCGCAGGCCCTCGAACGCCTGCGGGGAGGTGACCTCGTGCACGAGGTGCAGGTCGATGTAGATCAGCCCGTCGGCGACCTCGTGCCGCTCCCAGATCTTGTCGAACATGGTCCGGGGACCGTCGGCGCTCGTGCTCTTGTCGATGCTCATCGTCCTCCTACCTCGTTCTCTCGCTCGCGCAAGTCGTCAGCTGCGTCGCAGGCCGGCGGCGATCACGGCCAGCAGCTCGGCCCGCCCGGGGCCCGGGTTCTCGATTCTGTGGGGAAGGTCGGCGTCGAAGGTAGCGCTGTCGCCGCTGCCCAGCGAGTGCACCGTCCCGTCGACGTGCAGGTCGACCGCGCCGCTCAGCACGACGACGGTCTCGCGGCTGCCGGGCTCGTGGATCGGCGGGTCGTCCTCGCCGCGGCTCGACGCCCCGGGCTCCAGCCGGTGGCGGGAGACGTCGGCCCGCTGCCCCGGCAGCGGCGGCGTCAGCTCCTCGATCCGGTGCCCACGCCGCTCGCGATGCCGCCCCGTGCCCTCGCGCACGACGACCAGGTGGCGGCTCTCGTCGATCCGCAGCAGCTGCGACAGGGTCAGCTCCAGCCCGGCAGCGATCCGGGCGGCGACGGTGAGCGTCGGGCTGCTCTC
>CAZARJ010000334.1:0-2490 GCA_964487515.1 uncultured Conexibacteraceae bacterium
GACGGGGAGGAAGCGTCGGGGACGGGGATCGCCTTCATCGGCAGCCTGCTGCTCTATCTGGCGATCCTCGGCTTCGGCTTCGCGGTCACCTCCTCGGTCGTGGAGGAGAAGAGCTCGCGGGTCGTGGAGCTGATCCTGGCGGCGATCCGGCCCTCCGAGCTGCTCGCCGGCAAGGTGGTGGGGATCGGGCTGCTCGGGTTGGTGCAGCTCGCGGTCACCGCCGGGGTCGGGCTCGGCGCGGCGCTGATCTCGGGCCAGATCGAGCTGCCGTCCTCGACCCTGCAGACGGTCCTGCTCGTCCTCCTCTACTTCGTGCTCGGCTACGCGCTCTACTCCTGCGCCTTCGCGGTCGCCGGGGCGATCGTCTCCCGCCAGGAGGACGTCAGCAGCGTCACCACCCCGCTCACGATCGTCCTCGTCGTCGGCTACCTGGCGTCCTTCTCGGTCGCCGACGACCCGAACGGGGCGGTGGCGGTGGCGGGCACCTTCCTGCCGCCCTTCGCGCCGCTGATCGTCCCCGTCCGGGCCGCCGTCGGAGAGCTCCCGCTCTGGGAGCTGCTCGTCTCCCTGGCCCTGATGCTCGCCTTCACCGCCGGGCTGATCGCGCTCGCGGGGCGGATCTACGAGCGGGCGGTGCTGCGCGTCGGCGCCCCGATGAAGCTGCTCGAGGGCCTCCGCCTGGCGCGCTCTTCCGATTGAGCGTCGCCGGGCGGGGCCCTCGGAGCGGCCTCAGTGCTTCATCGTCCCTTCGGCGTGCTTGGTCTGGAGGATCCCGGTCGCGCCCTTCTCCATGTCGGCGAAGGAGTGCGTGACGAAGGGGTAGGAGCCCTCCTCGGCGAGCGTCAGCTCGACGTAGCCGCCCTGGCTCGGGGCCAGGTTGACCGTCTGCACGTGCTCCATGCGCCCGTTGTCGGTCACGGCCTTGTCGAAGACGGTGCCGATGACGTGGAACGCGGACCACAGGGAGGGGCCGGCGTTGAGCACGTACATGCGGATCCGCTCGCCCTTGTTGACGGAGATCGGCTTCTGGTCCATGTACTGGTTGGCGTAGCCGTTGAAGGCGATCACGTCGGGCGCCTTGGCCTGCGCCTTGGCGTAGTCGGCGTCCTCGCCCGGCGCGCCGGGGTAGAACTCCTGCTGGGTGATCCACAGCTCGCGGTCGACGGGCGCCAGGTCGGCGGGCTTGACGACCATCATGCCCATCATCCCGGCCGCCGCGTGATGCAGGACCGGCGCGGTCGCGCAGTGGTACATGAACACGCCCGGGTGCTCGGCGGTGAAGTCGATCACCTTCTTGGCGCCCGGGGGCACCGTCGCGAACGCCTTGTCGGGCGCCACCTCGGCGGAGTGGAAGTCGAGGGAGTGCGGGAACTGGACGTCCATCTCCTCGCTGGAGCCGTTGTGGAGGACGATCTTCACCCGATCGCCCTCGGTCACGACCAGCGGCTCGGAGGCCCCGGTCCCACGATGCTCGACGCCGTTGACGGAGTAGGACCAGACCCGGGTCGGGGCCAGATCCTCGGCGACCTTCGTGACGTGCTCGTAGACGTCGATGTCGAAGCGCTTCACCGCGCCGGGAGGAGGATCGGGCAGCGCCGGATTCACCCACTCGTAGGGCTCGAAGTCGATTCCCTTCGCGGCGGGATCGTCGGCGGCGACCGCGGGGGTCAGCTCACCGCTGCCGCTGCCGTGCTCCATCGCCGCCATGTCGTGCGGCTCGGCGCTGGTCGCGGCGGTGGCCGTCGCCGGGCCGCCGGTCCCGTCGCCGCTGCCGATCAGCACGATGGCGATCGCCGCCACCGCGACCATCAGCACCGCGAAGCCGGCGGTCAGGATCGCCAGGTTGGACTTGAGGCTCTCGCCGGCGAGGCGGTCGTCGACCTCGTCATCGACGAGGCTGCGCAGCGCATCGGGCTCGGGAGGGGTTGGGGTGTCAGCTCTCATAGGAATACCTCCAGCAGGTGTGTTAAAAGCGAATCTAGGCTGCTTCGATGGCCGGGAGGCGCTGGTTGAGCGAAATCTCGGCCCGCGCGCGATCTGGCAGCGATAACTGGTAGTTATGAGTTGCGGCGCAGCTGCGAGTCGAGCAGCTCGACCAGGCGCTTGGCTGCGGGGGGCAGCGACGCGTACCCGTGGCTGACGGTCACGAAGCCGCGGCTCATGACCAGGTCCTTGACCGGCTTCTCGAGCAGCCGGTCGTCCTCGGCGACGGCGAGCGAGGAGAGCAGGGCCGGGGCCGTGCGCTCGATCGCCACCCGCCGCACGGCGAAGGTGTTGCCGACCTCGATCAGCGGGGGCGCCAGGGTGAGGTTGCGCTCGGCGAGGATGTGCTCGACGACGCGGCGCGAGTTCGCCTCCGGATCGCGCATGACCATCGGCGTGCGCAGCAGGTCGGCGAGGGGGATCTCCTTGCGCCGCGCCCAGCGGTGCCGCGCCGGGACCGCGACGACGATCCGGTCCTCGAACAGGTGCCGCTCCTCGAGGCCGTCG
>CAZARJ010000335.1:0-2488 GCA_964487515.1 uncultured Conexibacteraceae bacterium
TGGGCAGCGCCATCGTCATGGTCCTGCTGGCGATCGTCACCACCGCCCGCATGCTCCGCGGCGACGCCCCCCCGCCACCGCTCTCCGAGAGCGCGGACGCCACGCCCGCCGACTGAGCGTCTTCCTCGCGGTGGTGGGCGCCCGAAGGCGCCGGGGCCAATTGCCGTCAACTCGCGCTCGCGACGGCGGTGGGCGACAAGGTGGCCCTCAGCGGTACAAGACGTCGCCCACCTCCCGCCCCGCCGTCGGAGGACGAGAGTCATCAAGGCGCAGCGACGCCCATCACGTTCGCCTCCCGGCCACGTTCCTCGCCCGCACCATGAGAGTCGCGGATGGGACGACGGCGCCGTTGACGTAGCTCGACATCCGCGAGGCGGAGGTCCCCAAGCGTCGCGCGAACTCGGCTTGAAGCAGGCCGCTCCGCTGGACCAGCTCGCGCAGTTCGGCAGCGACCGAAGCTCGCTCCTCATTCTCCGCTCGCGTCCGGGCAGCCTCGATCGCGCGCTCGAACAGCTCGGCGGTCCCGTACGGGCGCGAGTGGCTGAGAACCTCCTCAATCTGACGGGCGGTCCGACCCCAAGGATCGGCATCGACGGCACCAGCCAACCGCCTCCAGTCGCCGATGTCGCCGCGCTCCAGCGCTGCCTGCACCGCTTCCGTGGGCCAGCGCTCGACCGGATCCTCCGGCAGCGAGCTCACGTTCCTGAACGCGACGCTCATTGCTCCTTCCCCCGCGCGAGGAGCATGGCATCGGCGAGCTCCCCACAGACGCGGCGGACATGCTTCCAGTCCGTCCACTCGCCCGACAGGTTGCGGTACGCATCGAGCTCACGAGTGACCGACGGGTCCGCTGGCCGCGGATCTGCGAGCTGGCGGGCGAGCTGTGTGGCAACCCCCTCACTTGGTTTTTCCGGAGACGCGATGAAGCGTTGATCGCCGTAGTAGTCATCGATCGCAGCCAGCACGCGTGCGCTCGCCTCAACCCCAAGGCTCTTGCTCAGCGCGGCGGTATCGAGATAGTCGCGGGTCTGGTTGCGGCGGACGATCAGAAACCCCTTGATGCGAAGCGTCTCCTCCGCAGTCGGGACGCGCAGCGGGCCCGGTCCGCCCACGTCGACCTCGAC
The DNA here is from genome assembly GCA_964487515.1 of uncultured Conexibacteraceae bacterium. Lineage (GTDB taxonomy): Bacteria > Actinomycetota > Thermoleophilia > Solirubrobacterales > 70-9 > RHKX01. The sequence continues at coordinate 1,125 of CAZARJ010000335.1, forward strand.
CGTCTCCAGCGGCCGGCGGCGAATCATCTGCCGAACGCCCGCCTCGATATCGCCGAGGCGACCGAGGATCAGCTTTCCCGGGACGACGCGGTTCGTGACCCAGTCCCCTTCGGACTCAACCGCCTCGAGCACGAGATCGAACCGCTCGCGCAGATCCGCGAGCACATGGTCGTGATCCAGGGAGTCCCGGTGCCCCGCGTAGAGCGCGACCGCCGAACCTCCGACCAACACCGCGTCGGGCACGAGCATCTGCAGGCGGGCGGCGGATCGGAGAACTGCTGCCAGAGCGGCGTCAGCATCATCGATGTCGGGCGGCTGAACCACCGTTACAGGTTATCAGATCAGATAAGCCAAATCAGGAATCCGCCTCTGCCTTCAACGCATAAGCCCAGATCGGATCTCGCCGAGCGGAGGAGGAAGGCACAAGTTGCTTTCGGCGGTCGAACTCGGCGCTCCATGGCAAACGGTCAAAATCGGCACTGAACCAGTCCACCATGTTGCCTGCGGCTTTGAACGCCGCTCTGCCTTGCTTGTCCACCGCGCTCTCGACCTGTGGACGTGCCTCCTCATCGGCGATCACGGCCCGCGTAATGCGATCGCGGTCGACGTAGCGCCGCGACGGTCCCGACAGCTCGCGCACCACCCGGGCGATGATCGGGTACATCACCGGCTTCTCCCATCCCTCACCACCAGAGAGATTGGCGAGGGTCGCCTCCTTGCCCTCTGGCTCCGGGACGCTGTCGTCCAGCGCAGCGTCCAGTTCGGCGGCCTGACGCTGTATGGCGCTGCGCTGCTCCCACTGCTCCAGCCACTGCTCCCAGAACTCGGTTTCCCGAAGCTCCGCCAACGGCACTCCCTGCTCCCAGATCTTGTTGAAACGCGTTACGTGGTCGCGCTCGCGTTTCTCGCCGGCCTTGATCGAGAGCTGCTCAAACTGCTCGACGTTGTCGCGCAGCCCGCCCCTCGTCAGATTGCCACTTCCGGCGAGCACCACAAGTCGCTCCGTGTGCTGGACCAGATAGAGCTTCGGGTGAAAGTGAGCCGCGGCGGGCCCGGTCACGAGGCGGACATCGGCGCCCAGCTCCTCCTTGGCCGTCAACACGGCACCGGGATCGGTGGTGCCATACCCCGCTCGGCATATCAGTCGCGTTCGTCCAGGCCGTGACGCTTGGCGCAGCAGCTCGACCCCTCCGCGACTGACGAAAGCGCTCGCGATGTCCAGCCGCCGCGCACCTTTGAGCTCGCGCTGCAGAACGTCGATTGCGGCCATGCCACCGCCGGGCTGAAGCAGTAGGTCGTGCCCTACCAATGCACGCCGCGCATCATGTAGGCGAAGGCGAGCTGGCGGGGGGAGGCCTGCTCGT
>CAZARJ010000336.1:0-2475 GCA_964487515.1 uncultured Conexibacteraceae bacterium
GGCCGCTCGAGCGCCCAGAGGATGATCGCGACCTCGTCGGTGAGCGAGACCCAGGGGACGTAGTTGCGACCGCCGGCGAGCGGCCCGCCGACCCCGAGCCGGAAGGGCGGCAGGAGCCCTTCGAGCAGGCCCATGTCGCGGCCGATCACGGGACCGGTGCGGGCGCGCACCACGCGCACGTCCCCGGCCTCGGCCTCGAGCGCGGCCTCCTCCCAGGCGACGCAGAGGCGCGCGTCCCAGCTCTCGCCCGGGCCCGCCGACTCGTCGATCACCTGATCGCCGCGGTCCCCGTAGTAGCCGACCGCGGACTGCGAGACGAGCACCCGGGGACCGGGAGAGGCGGTCAGGATCCCCCCGACGAGGTTCTTGGTCGCGGTCACGCGACTGGACCAGATGCGCTTCTTCGCGGCGGCGGTCCAGCGCTGGTTGAGCGACTCGCCGACCAGGTTCACGACCGCTTCGGTCCCCTCCAGCGAGGCCCGGGGCGGGCGCTCCAGGGTCGGCGTCCAGGCGTGCCACTCGACCCGCGGCTGGGCGGCTCGGGCCCGCTCCGGATTCCGCGACAGCCCGACCGGCTGGTCGCCATGCGCGAGCAGCGCGTTGCAGAGCGCGCCTCCGATCGCTCCCCCGGCGCCCGTGACCAAGACTCTCATCGGTCGCCGGCTACCCGATCGCGGAGAACGTACCGGTCTCTTCCTTGACCCGGGCGATCCCGGCGCGCCGCGCCTCGGCGACGACCGTCTCGGCGACGGCCGGGGCGACGTCGCGGTTGAAGACGCTGGGGATGATGTAGTCCTCGTTCAGGTCCTCGTCGGTGACCACCGCCGCGATCCCCTGCGCCGCCGCGAGCTTCATCTCCTCGGTGATCTGCGGGGCGCCGGCGTCGAGGGCGCCGCGGAAGATGCCCGGGAAGCAGAGCACGTTGTTGATCTGGTTCGGGTAGTCGGAGCGGCCCGTGGCCATGATCCGCACGTGGGGCTCGGCGTCCTCGGGCATCACCTCGGGGTTCGGGTTCGCCATCGCGAAGACGATCGGGTCGGGGGCCATCGCGGCCAGCGACCCCGGGTCCACCAGCCCCGGCCCGGAGAGGCCGATGAAGAGGTCCGCGCCCTCGAGCACGTCGTTGGGGCCGCCCTGGACGCGGTCGGGGTTGGAGGTCTCGGCGAACCAGGACTTGATCGGCGACATCTCGCCGGCAATGTAGTCCTCGCGCTCGGTCGAGATCGCGCCCCGGCGGTCGCAGCCGATCACGTCGGTGACCCCGGCGGCGAGCAGCATCTTGGTGCACGCGATCCCGGCCGCCCCGAGCCCGACCATGACCACGCGCAACGACTCGATCGGCTTGCCGACGATCTTCAGCGCGTTGAAGAGGGCGGCCATCACGACCACCGCGGTCCCGTGCTGGTCGTCGTGGAAGACGGGGATGTCGAGCTCCTCGCGCAGGCGGTCCTCGACCTCGAAGCAGCGCGGGGCGGAGATGTCCTCGAGGTTGATGCCGCCGAAGGCGGGCGCGATCAGCTTCACCGCCTGGACGATCTCGTCCGGATCGTTGGTGTCGAGCGCGATCGGGAAGGCGTCGACGTTCGCGAACTCCTTGAACAGCATCGCCTTGCCCTCCATGACCGGCATCGAGGCCTCGGGGCCGATGTCGCCCAGGCCGAGCACGGCGCTGCCGTCGGTGACCACGGCGACGGTGTTCTTCTTGATCGTGAACTCGAAGGCCTTCGAGCGGTCGCCGGCGATCTCGGTGCAGACCCGGGCGACGCCGGGCGTGTAGGCCATCGAGAGGTCGTCGCGGGTCTTCAGCGGGTACTTGTTCTGCTGCTCGATCTTGCCCCCGCGATGCATCTCGAAGGTGCGGTCGCTGTAGTCGAGCACCGCGGCGCCCTTGGTCGAGCCGATCGCGCGCAGGATCTTCTCCCAGTGCTCGGGCCCCTGGGCGTCGATCGTGAACTCGCGCACCCGCTTGCCCGCCGAGCCGGCGCCGGGGATCAGATCGACGCTCTGCAGGCCGCCCCCGGCCTCCGCGATCGCGGCCGTGATCTTGCCCAGGGGCTCGTTGCGCGCGTCGAGCTCGACGCGGACGGTGACCGAGAACTGTGCGCTGACGGGGGACACGGGGGGAGGATTCTATGGACCGCCCGGACCGGGCAGCGCCGCGATCGGCCATCCGGCTCCCGAGCGTCGGCCGGCTACTGGGGTGATCGAGGTCGGTATGCCGACGTGGACGTCCCCAGTGGGCGGAGCACTCTCGTAATTCTCCACCTGCTGCTTGCTGCCTGGTACCGGACCGCTGGTGAATCTCAGGGGCTCGACGTTCCCGAAACCGAAGCCGCTCTCGCGCCCCCGGACCGAAGCGACCTTATGATCGCGGCGTGGCCGAGGCGCGGAAAGACGAGGGCTCCGGGGCGGGGGGCGACGGGGAGCTCTTCCTGATCGACGGCAACAGCCTCGCCTACCGGGCCTTCTTCGCCC
>CAZARJ010000337.1:0-1890 GCA_964487515.1 uncultured Conexibacteraceae bacterium
GGGATGACGATCGTGCTCGCGCTGCTCGATCACACGCTCGACGGCACCGTCACCCTGGACCCGCTCTGGGCGAAGAACCTGACCTACTTCTTCGGCCACACGATCGCCAACCTGATCATCTACCTGGCGGCCGGCATGGTCTACGTGCTCGTGCCGCTCTACGCCGGCCGGCAGTGGAAGACGACGAAGCCGATCGTGATCGGCTGGCTGGCCACGATCACCTTCGTGCTCACCGCCTACGGGCACCACCTCTACATGGACTTCGCCCAGCCCGGCGTCGTGCACGTGGTCAGCCTCATCGCCTCCTCGGCGGCGGCGCTGCCGGTCGCCGTGGTCACGATCTACACGGGGATGCTGCTGATCTGGGGGTCGCGCTACCGCTGGACGCTGACCTCGACGCTGCTCTTCCTCGGCTTCGCCGGCTGGACGATCGGCGGCGCCGGGGCGGTGCTCGACTCGCTGATCCCGATCAACCTGCGCTTCCACAACACGCTCTGGGTGCCCGCCCACTTCCACAGCTACCTGCTGATGGGCGCGGCGCTGTGGGCGATGGCGCTCGTCTCCTTCCTGCTCGAGCGCGCCAGCGGGCGGACGGCGAGCCGCCGGGTGGCGATCGGCGCGCCGCTGCTGATGGTCGCGGGCGGCTACGGGCTCGTCTACGCCTGGTACTTCTCGGGCGCGCTCGGCGTGCCCCGGCGCTGGGCCGTGCACCCGGACGGGACGGAGATCTGGAGCCTGGTGGCGAGCGTCTGCGCGCTGATCTTCCTGGCCGGCTTCTTCCTCATGGTCGCCGAGCTGGTGCGCATGGGCCGGGAGGCCTGGGCGCGGCGGGACTCGGGACCGCGCGCGGAGGCCTCGCCGCCCGTCCCGGTCTCGCCCGAGCGGACCGGCTTCCGGTCGATGGTGCTGACCGAGTGGGGGCTGGTGGCCGTGGTCGCGACCGGCGTCGCCGCGCTGTTCGTCTTCTTCCCGCCGGTGGCCGACTCCTCGGAGGTCAGCGTCAAGTTCCATCACCTGGCCCACGCCGTGCAGTTCTTCGCCGGCGGGATGTTCGGGGTCGCGCTCGGCACGGCGGCGGGGTTCATGCGCCGCTTCCCGGGGCGGGTCAACGGCGCTCTCGCCGTCGCCCTGATCGCGCCCGCGGCGATGCTGCTGGTGATGATCCCCCTGATCTACGAGGACCTGGCCGGCAACGACCTGCTGCACATCGCCTACCACCTGGTGATGGTCGCGCTCGGCCTGCTGACCGGCCTGGGGACGGCGCTGCTCGGCCGGGTCGCCGGCTGGACCGTGCTCCTCAGCTCGGTCGCGATGGCCCTGATGTTCGCCCCCGGAGTGACAGGAGGATGACCGATGACTGACCACCGAGACGCCGGCGACCGTCAGCCGCCCGACGCCGGCGCCGAGCCGCGGATCGACCGCCGGCGGGCCTGGCTCATGGGGGTCGGCCTGGGGTCGCTGATGCTCGCCGCGCTGGTGGCCGCCTTCGTGATCGGCACCAACTACTCCGACGATCCCGCCCCCGCCCCGGCCGTCACCGCCGGGGCCGAGGAGGCACCCGCCCCGCCCAAGGAGCTGGATGCGAAGGGCCGCGAGCTCTTCGTCGGCACCTGCGGCGCCTGCCACACGCTCTCGGAGGCCGGCACGACCGGCACCGGCGGCCCCGACCTCGACGCGCTGGCGCCCGACCAGGCCCAGGTCGAGCAGGCGATCGCGAAGGGGGGAACGGGGACCGGCGCGATGCCTCCCGGCCTGCTCACCGGCGCCGACGCCAAGCGCGCCGCCGCCTACGTGGCGGCCGCGGCCGGCGGTGGTTGAGCGCCTGCTCGCCCGCGCGAGGACGCACGGGCCGCCCGCGCGCCCGGGATCGCGCGCCGGCCCTCTGGCCCG
>CAZARJ010000337.1:1900-2472 GCA_964487515.1 uncultured Conexibacteraceae bacterium
GGGCGGCGCGGGCCGCGGCGCGACGCCTCCCGGCCTGCGCCCCGGCCCGCATGCCAACCCCGCCGACGCCTCCGAGGCGGCCGCGGCCGGCGGTGATTGAGCCCTGGGCCGCCCGCGCGAGGCAACGGCTCGGCGCCGGGGCCACGCTGCTGCTCCTGCTGATCGTCCTCCCGCTGGCGTGGCCCGTACCGGCTTGCGGGCACGACGCGCGCCACGACTTCGAGTCGGTGATCTCCGGCCTCACCCCGGCGCGCCTCGGCGCCGGGATCGAGGTCCGCGTGATCGACTACGACGACCGGATCGAGATCGTCAACCAGGGCCCGGAGACGGTCGTGGTGCGGGGCTACGAGGGCGAGCCGTACGCGCGCATCGAGCCCTCCGGGCCGGTCTTCCTCAACGTCCGCTCGCCCAGCGTGCCGCTGAGCAACGACCGCTGGGGACAGACGCCGCCCACCGGCGAGGAGGACGCGGACGCGCATCCGCGCTGGGTGCGGGCCGGCGAGGGGGGAACGCTCGCCTGGTACGACCGGCGCATGCAGGACCGGCGCGGGGGCGTTCCCACGGAGGTCACC
>CAZARJ010000338.1:0-2468 GCA_964487515.1 uncultured Conexibacteraceae bacterium
CTCAGTAGGTGAAGCGCTGCTCGGCCTTGTGGCGGGCGAGGGCGAGGTTGACCAGGCGGTCGCAGAGCTCGGGGTAGGGGAGGCCGGTGGCCTCGAAGAGCTTCGCGAAGACGCTGGTCTCGGTGAAGCCGGGGATCGTGTTGAGCTCGTTGACCAGGACCTCGCCGTCGGGCTGGAGGAAGAAGTCGCAGCGGGCGAGGCCGGTGCAGGCGCAGGAGCGGTAGACGCGCTCGGCGAGCTCGCGGACCCGGGCCGTCGCCTGATCGCCGATCGGGGCCGGGACGAGCAGCTCCATGCCGCCCGGCTCGTACTTGGCCTCGTAGTGGTACCAGTCGGCCTGGGCGACGATCTGGCCCGGCAGCGACGTCTCCACCTCGTCGTTGCCGAGCACCGAGCACTCGATCTCGAGCCCCTCGGCGTGCGCCTCGACGATCACGCGCGGGTCGTAGCGGCGCGCCTCGGCGACGGCGTCCTCCAGGGTGCTCGCGTCCTCGACCTTGACGATCCCGACGCTCGAGCCGAGCCGGGCGGGCTTCACCCACACGGGCAGTCCCATCGCCTCGACCCGTTCGCGCCAGCCCGGCTCGCCGGCGCGGCAGAAGTCGACCTGGGCGATGCCCCGCTCGCGCAGCAGGCGCTTGAAGATCAGCTTGTCGATCGTCACCGCGGCGGCGAGCACGGTCGGGCCCGCGAACGGCACGCCGAGCGTCTCCAGGGCGCCCTGCACGCTGCCGTCCTCGCCGAAGGGCCCGTGCAGGACCGGGAAGGCGACGTCCGCATCCAGCAGGCCGCCCGCCGCGCGCAGCTCGACCTCGCGGCCGCCTTCGATCCAGCGCCCGTCCCGGCCGATGACGACGTCGACGACCTCGTGGCCGGCAGCGCGCAGACCCTCGGCGACCGCGGCCCCGGAGCGCAGCGAGACTGGATGCTCGCTGGAGCGACCGCCGCGAATCACCGCGACCCTCATCTCTCCGCGCGCCTCACGGTCCCCCGCCGCCCGCGTCGGGGGGCGGGGTCGTCCCGTCGTCGGGGGCGACGTACTTGCCGACGGTCAGCGTGACCCGCTCGCCGGGGGCGAGCTGCGTGCCGGGCGAGGGCGCCTGCGCGAGCACGATCCCGTCCTCGGAGGAGTCGCTCGTCTCCCGCCTGACGATCGCCGAGTCCAGGCCGGCCTTGGCGAGGCGGCGCTCCGCGTAGCCGGCCTTCTGGCCGACCAGGTCCGGCAGCTCCACCTTGCTTACGCCGGTCGAGAAAGTGATCGCGACCCGCGAGCCGCTACGGACGCTCTCGCCGGCGGGCGGGTCCTGGCTCAGCACCTGCCCCTTCGGCTCCTCCGACTCAGTGCCGGAGGCGCTGACGATGAACCCGGCCGAGCGCAGCTGCGAGACCGCCGCCGAGCGGTCCAGGCCCACCACGTCGGGAACCTCCTTCATCGGCACGCCGCTGGAGACGAACAGGGTCACGGTCTCGCCCTCGGCGACGCTCGTGCCGGCCGAGGGATCGGTGGAGATCACCCGGCCCTCGTCGACCGAGTCCGACGGCCGGCGGCGCACCTCCGACTCGAAGCCCGCCTGCCTGAGCTGCCGCTTCGCCCGCGGGACCGCGATTCCCCGCACGTCGGGAACCGGCGCGGTGCTCGGCCCGAGGCTGACGGTGATCGTCACCGTCGAGCCCTCGTCGGCCTGGCTGCCGCCGCGGGGGTCCTGCTCGATCACCTCGCCCACGGGGACCGTGTTGCTCGCCCGCTCGACCGCGACCTCGAAGCCCGCGTCGCGCAGCTCGAGCGTCGCCGCCGCCTCCTGCTCGCCGGTCACGTCGGGAACCTCCACCGGATCGGGCCGGGTGAGCAGGAAGGCGATCAGCGCCGCGATCAAGAGCGCCGCGAGGGCCGCGCCGATCCACCACCAGCGCCGGCTCGACTCCTCGGCGGCCCGGCTCGCCAGCGCGCCCTGGGCGGCGCCCGGGTCGGCCTGGGCGGCGTCGAGCGCGGCGATCATCTCGGCCGCGCTCGCGTAACGGTTGGCGGGCTCCTTGGCGAGCGCCCGCAGCACCACCTCCTCGAGCGCCGGGGAGACCGACTCGTTCAGGGCGCGCGGCCGGGGCGGCTCGTCGGCGACCTGCTTCATCGCCACCGTGACCGGGCTCTCTCCCTCGAAGGGAACGCGCCCGCAGAGCATCTCGAAGAGCATCACCCCGATCGAGTAGATGTCGCTGGCGGGCCCGACCTCGAAGCCCTGCGCCTGCTCCGGGCTCAGATACTGGGCGGTGCCCATCACCGAGCCGGTGCGCGTGATCTCCGAGCCGCCGGCGCGGGCGATGCCGAAGTCGGTCACCCGGACCCGGCCCTCGCGGTCGATGAGCACGTTGAGCGGCTTCAGGTCGCGGTGGACGATGCCGCGCTCATGCGCGAACCCGGCGGCGGCGAGGATCTGCCGGGTGACCTCGATCGCCTCGTCCTGGCTCAGCCC